>JALYUI010000600.1 GCA_030853845.1 Bacteroidota bacterium
GTTGTAGAGGTCCACGAATACGCGGAGCACGGCATCGGTCAAATCCGGTTCCATCGTGAAGCGGGTCCGGTCCCAGTCGCACGATGCGCCGAGCTGCTTGAGCTGCTCCAGAATGATGCCGCCGTACTTATCCTTCCACGTAAAAGCATGGGCCAGAAACTGCTCGCGGGTGAGGTCGGTTTTATTGATGCCCTGTTCCTTGAGCAGCGCTACCACCTTGGCTTCGGTGGCGATGCTGGCGTGGTCGGTACCGGGCACCCAGCAGGCTTCTTTGCCCTGCATCCGGGCGCGGCGCACCAGCACATCCTGAATCGTATTGTTGAGCATGTGTCCCATGTGCAGCACGCCCGTCACGTTCGGCGGCGGGATGACAACGGTGTAGGGCTGCTTTTTAGGGTTGGCTTTGGCTTTGAAAAAGCCCTGTTCCTGCCAGCGCTGGTACCATTTGGCTTCAACGTCGGTGGGCGAGTAAGTGGTGGCTAAGGACATAAAAGGGAATTGCAAAGTGCAGATTGGGCAAAAATAGGCATTTCAACTCCGGCACGCCCCGCGCCGAATGGCAGGCATTGTCACCGGCGGAAAGCAGCAGAGGCAAGTAGACAAGCTCCTTTTCAAAAATTATTCACCACCCGTTCATCCTACTCGAATTGACTTTTAGCCAGCACAATCCGGTCACGAACAAGACTAATTTTATTTTAGTCATTGATTTTCAAACAAATCAACTCTTCCACCCGCCAGAAAATAAGAGCTGTAGTTAGATTCTGGGCATAACAGCTTCCGCACCGGCCTAATCCGCCAACAATCACAATCGTAGAATAATAAAGCATCGGGTGTAACTTCCGAAAGTTTGCCCAATCCCGCACCTGCATGGCCTCCCTTTTCTCCTTTCGAAAATCGACGCCCGCTCCTGCAAAGGCAGCCGCTTTGCCGATACCGCCCTCATTGGGCACGCTGCGCATCGGGCTGGGCCAGCTGCTGGTAGAGGGCGGCGAGCCCGCCCGCAACCTGGCCCGCGCGGCCGACCTCATCGCCCAGGCCGCCGCTCAAACGTGCGACCTTGTGCTGCTGCCCGAAACCCTCGATTTTGCCTGGACGCACCCCAGCGCACTCTATGAGGCCCAGCCCATTCCCGGCCCCTTCAGCGATGTACTGTGCCAGGCGGCCGCGCAGCACGGCATCTACGTGTGCGCCGGCCTCACCGAGCGGGCGGCCGACGGGCGCAACTACAACGCCGCCCTGCTCATCGACCCGCAGGGCAATATCCTACTCAAGTATCACAAAATCAATCTGCTCACCGTTGAGCAGCCGTTCTATTCGGTGGGCCAGACGCTGAACGTGGTAGATACCCCGCTAGGTAAAATCGGCGTCAACATCTGCGCCGACAACTACCTCGACGGGCTGACCATCGGCCACACCCTGGCCCGCATGGGGGCCGAATTTATTCTTGCTCCGGCTTCCTGGACGGTCGACTATTCCCTAACCGAGGAGCACGACCCCTATCAGGAAAAGTGGGTGAAGCCCTTTTCCATTCTGGCGCAGCTCTACAACGTGGTGGTAGTGAGCACCACTTCGGTGGGCTACATCGTGGGCGGCCCCTATGAGGGCAAGAAAAGTGTGGGCTGCTCGCTGGCCGTCGATGCCCACGGCGTGCAGGCCCGGGGTACGTTCAACGAGTTTGCCAGCGAACTCGTAGTAGCCACGCTCAACCGGCCGCACCGGCCCGAGCGGGGCACTCAAATCGGTGAGATGCTGCTGGGCAAAGGCTACCGGACCGACCAGTTTCCGTAGCGCTTTGGCCACCTTACGGGCCTAAATCCTCTTTTCCGCTGCTATTTCTATCCTGTCCCTATTTCCGCCTTTTACTTTAGCCTTAGCTGCCGTTGCTTCCTCAACTACTCCCTACTGCAACCCTTGCTCCCATCGAAGCGGACCCTAATTATCGCCGCTGCCACCGCTGCGTGATGGATACCACCGCTCCGGGCATCACGTTCGATGCGCAGGGCAACTGCTCGTTCTGTGCCGTGCACGACCGCATGGATGCCGACTTCCCACTGGGCGAAGCGGGCGTGCGCACCGTGCGGAAACACGCCGCCCAGATGCGCCGCGCCGGCAAGGGCCGCCGCTACGACTGCGTGCTGGGCGTGAGCGGCGGCCGCGACAGCACCTACGCCGTGTGGTATTGCGTAACGCAGCTGCACTTGCGCCCCCTGGCCGTGCATTTCAACGACGGCTTCGGCAACCCCGTGGCCGGCGAAAATATGGTGCGCACCTGCCAGCGTCTGGGCGTGGAGCTGCGCACCATCACCTCGGACTGGCGCGAGTCGAAGGACCTGAAAATTGCTTTTCTGAAAGCCTCGGTGCCCGATATGGAGGAAGGTACCGACCTGGGCATTGCCACTGCCCTATACGGCGTGGCCGCCAAGGAAAACGTCCGTCACGTGGTTATCGGGCAGTCATTTCGCACCGAAGGTATTGCCCCGCTGAGCTGGAATTATCTCGACGGCCGCTACCTGCGCGCCGTACACCGGCAGTTTGGCACCGTGCCCCTGCGGCCCTGGCAGCCCAACAATCCCGGCTTCAACCTGGGTCTGAAGGAGATGTTTTACTATGCTTTCGTGCGGCGCATCAAAACCGTCACGCTACTATATCACCTCGACTACGTGCGCAGCGAAGTCGATGAGGTGCTTGTGCGCGAGCTGGGCTGGCAGAACCCGGGGGCGCATTATTTCGACGACCTGTACCAGAGCCTTATTTACTACCTCAACCGCATCAAGTTCAATATCGACCGGCGGCTGTTCAATTACTCGGCCCTGGTACGCTCAGGGCAGATGACTCGGGAGGATGCGCTCGACCGGATTTCCCGAATCAATTCCATCGAAGACGATGCCGTCATTGCCTTGTGCATCAAGCGCCTGGGGCTAACCCGGCCCGAGTTCGATGAGTTGGTGGCCACACCGCCCAAATCGTTTCACGACTACCCCAACAGCTACGCCGTGCTGCGCCTGCTGCGCGGTCCCATCTGGCTGATGAGCAAGCTGAATCTCATTCCCGAATCGGCCTACGACAAATTTTTCAACTGCGGCACATAAGCGAGGCCAACGCAAAACGGGCCGCTTCCTGGCAGGAAGCGGCCCGTTTTAATTTCAGAGAAGCCTTTAAAAAGGCTAGGCGGCCAGGTGCAGCCACTCCTTCTTTTCGAGCAGGCGCTCGCGCGATTCACGGTGGTCGGGGTCATCCACGCAGCAGTCGACAGGGCACACGGCGGCGCACTGGGGCTCTTCGTGGAAGCCCACACACTCGGTGCACTTATCCGATACGATGTAGTAATACTCGTCCGAAACCGGGGTGTGGGGCGTGGTACCGGCTTCCACGGTGCCATTGGGCAGCTTGGCTTCGGCGAGGGTCGTGCCGTCGGCCCAGCGCCATTGGGCACCGCCTTCGTAGATGGCATTGTTGGGGCATTCCGGCTCGCAGGCACCGCAGTTGATGCACTCGTCGGTTATCATGATGGCCATAGGGCGTCGGGGGGATTCGGGGAGTGGAGGGAAAAAACCGGGGTTGAACGCGACGGCTTTACGTAAAAAGTCCGGCCGGCGCCGTTCATCGACCGTACAAAATTAACCAACAACGACGGGGTTCGCACGGTTTGCGCCAATTTTGCCGGGTATTTACGCCCGGCCGGCCTTTTCGGCTTTTGCCCCCACCACTCCCGCCCATGAATCATTCGGAACGACTCGCCGCTTTTGTGGCCCTGGGCCTGCGCCTGGCCCACCTTCCGGCCGACGAGCTGGCCACCCTGGCCGCCACTGCCCGCAACCAGAACGCCTGGTTCGACCTGCCCAACGTGCGCACCGCCTTGGCCGGTACGGCCCACCTACTGGCCGAAGCGCCCCTACGCCAGTGGGCCGGCCGCTACCCGCCCGAACCCGGCAGCGTGCGTCAGGTAGGCGTGGTAATGGCCGGCAACATCCCGCTGGTGGGCTTCCACGACGCGCTGTGTGTGCTGCTGAGCGGGCACGTGCTGCTGGCCAAGCTCAGCGCCGACGATACCGCGCTCATGAGCTGGGTACTCGATGAGCTGCTGGCCATCGAGCCCCGATTTGCCGATTACTTCAAACTAGTGCCACGCCTGAATGCCGCCGATGCTTTTATCGCGACAGGCTCGGACAATACGGCACGTTATTTTGAATACTACTTCGGCAAGCGGCCGCACCTTATCCGGCGCAACCGCAGCAGCCTCGCCTTGCTTACGGGCCACGAAACCGGCCCGGAACTGGCCCTGCTGGCCCCCGACATATTTCAATACTACGGCCTGGGCTGTCGCAATGTAAGTAAGCTGTTCGTGCCCGCAGGCTATGATTTCATCCCCCTGCTCGATGCGCTGCAAATTGGTGAGGGAGTACTCAACCACTATAAGTATCAGAATAACTACGACTATAACAAAAGTATCCTGCTGGTGAATGCAGTACCGCACTACGATACTGGTTTCCTGTTGCTTACCCGCAGCCCGGCAGTAGTTTCGCCTATATCGGTGCTGCATTACGCGGAGTATACTTCCGAGGTCGACCTGGTGGACCAACTGACCGACGTGGCTGAGCGGACCCAATGCGTGGTATCGGCGGACGGGCGGTTTGCGGGCAGCGTGCCGTTTGGCCAGGCGCAATCGCCTGGCGTGGCTGAATATGCCGACCGAATTGACACCATGGAGTTCCTGGCGGCTGAAGTGGGGTGAGCACTGGTCGGGGCTGCGGCCCCGTTGACCGAGCCATAATTGCATTCTACCGATAAAACCGGAGTTCCCCATTTTATCACTATACCTTTCTGACATCAAACAACCCGGCGATAGTTCGCTCAACTTTCTCTCACTTCAATTCCCACCGATTAGCCATGTTTACCACGCAACTCGAACTGACGGATACGATAGAGAAAGACCTGCTCCCCACGCTCATTTTCCCGAGCGAAGACGTGCTGGAAACGGTAGAAATGCGCCGTCTGCGCCAGTTTGATGCCAACCGCGCTACCAAGCTAGGCAATAATTACCACGGTAAACTCGATATCTATTTTAAAACGGCCGACGGCAATGCCCACCGCGTGTGTACTACCGTCTGGGCAACAACCAACGAGCATCTGGCACTTAAATCAGGCACTAATTTACCCCTGCGAGCTGTGGTGGGCTTCGACTTTTATTAGTCAGCAGGAACTATCCGTTATACTTCCTCTATAATTTTTCCTTTATAAAATTTCCGCAATTAAAATTAAACTAAAACGGGCCGCCCAAGGGCGGCCCGTTTTGTTAGGCGGTAGTTGGTGGAGCTACCGGGCAGCTACCAGTTGCTGAAGCGTCCGCTCAATGAGCGCGTCAACGATGCCGCTGGCATTTTCGGCAAACTCACCGGTGGCGCGGTTGGCCACAATGGCGTTGAGAGAAAGCACTTCGTGGCCCAGCAGGCGGCCCAGGGCATAGTAGCCGGCCGTTTCCATCTCGAAGTTGCTAAGCCGAAATGCCCCTTCGGCACTCTGGTGCCCGAAACCCTGGAGCCTGGCAATGTAGTCGGGCTGGCGCAGGTCGAGGCGCAGGCGGCGGCCCTGGGGGCCGTAGAAACCCGGGCAGGTGAGCGTGTTGCCCACGGCCATGCCCGCCCCCACCTGCTCGCGCAGCAGGTCGGAGCCGCGCACCACGTAGGGAGCGAATGGCAATTCCAGGGTTTGCTGCAACTGGGTGGCGATTTCGGTTTCGAGGCCGGTTTCCACCAGCGGATAAAACTGCATGAGACTGTCGAGGCCCACGGCGTGCTCGGTGGCCAGCAGCGTGCCCACCGGCACGTCGGCCTGTAGGCTGCCGCTAGTGCCAATGCGAATGATACGCAGGCTCATGCGTTCCTCGGTAGGGCGCACGGTGCGAGCCATGAAGTCGATGTTGACCAAGGCGTCAAGCTCGTTCATCACGATATCGATGTTGTCGGTGCCCATGCCGGTGCTCAGCACGGTCAGGCGCCGGCCGCGGTAGTAGCCCACGTGCGTCACGAATTCGCGGTGGGTAGTTTCGAACTCGATGGAATCGAAATGCCGGCTCACCTGCGCCACCCGGCCGGGGTCGCCCACGGTCAGGATGGTATCGGAAATGTGGTCGGGCAGCAGGTTGAGGTGATAAATACTGCCGTCGGGGTTGAGAATGAGTTCGGATTCGGGAATCATATTGAATGAGGAATGAGGAATGAAGAATGAAGAATTGACTGAAGGAACGAGGATAAAATAACTGGCCAACCGCCAATTCCTCATTCCTCATTCTTCATTAAGCTTTCGCGTAAGAGGCCAGCCCCTGCTCGGGCCGGTAGTGGTTGCTGAGCTTGGGGTAGGCACCGGTGCCGTCGTAGGCGCGCTTGTCGGGGTGCCGGGAGCAGGCTTCAGAGCAGGCTCCTTGCATGGTTTCGGCGCAGGTTTCGCACAGGGGCAAGTGGGCGTTGCAGTGCGGATTGGCGCAGTTGATGAGGCGATTGCTGGGCTGCTGGCAGTGCTGGCAGCGCGAAATGACGACCGGATTCACCCGGTTTACGTCCACGGCCACACGGTTGTCGAACACGTAGCACTGCCCGTCAAAATCCTCACCCCCGGCCTCAATGCCGTATTTGATGATACCGCCGTGCAGCTGGTACACGTTTTCGAAGCCCTGCTCGAGCAGGTAGGCGCTGGCTTTTTCGCACTTCACGCCGCCGGTGCAGTAAGTCAGAATTTTCTTATCCTTGAACTCCTTGAGGCGCTCGACGCGGTCGGGGAAGTCGCGGAAGTTCTCGATATCAAGCGTAACGGCATTTTTAAAGCGGCCGAGGTTGTACTCGTAGTCGGAGCGCACGTCGACCACCACTACGTCGTCGTGGTCCTTAAGCGCTTTAAACTCGGCGGGCGAGAGGTATTGCCCGGTTTTTTCGTGGGGCCGCACGTGGCGCAGGCTGCTGTGCACGATTTCGGGCTTCACGCGCACATGCAGCTTCTGGAACGTGTGGGTCGCCACCTCATCCACCTTGAATTCGAGTGCCGCAAAGCGCGGGTCAGCCTTCACGGCAGCCATGTAAGCGGCGCAGCTTGCGCGGGTGCCCGATACCGTGCCGTTCAGCCCCTCGGCGGCCACGATTATGCGGCCGCGCAGGTCCAGCTCCAAGCACAGCCGGTGGTGCTCGTCGCGAAACTGCTCGGGGCTTTCAATCGGCGAGTAGCAATAATATAGAAGAACCTGATACATGTTT
>JALYUI010000620.1 GCA_030853845.1 Bacteroidota bacterium
CGACGTAGCGGAGTCGAAGCATCTCGCGTGCTATACCATTTCTTTTTCACGCGATTGAATTACTACCCCACGCGAGATGCTTCGACTCCGCTGCGTCGCCGCTTGATGCGCGGAATGCTCTGCATGACGTTCTATTTCCTCCATCCCATGTGCAATCCAACGCAGCCCCGCATCGAACGGGCATCATTCACCAACCCTTCGATGCCATGAGAAACCTGCTGTTGCTGCCGCTGCTCACCCTGGGGCTGAGCGTACCACCCGTCGCGGCCCAGACTGTTGCCCCACCCGCCCATGCGCCGCTGGCGAGTACCACTCAGCACTGGGTCGTGTCCGGAAAGATTACCGACAAAGCCACCAAGCAGGCGCTGCCCGGCGTCACGGTGCTCATCAAGGGCACCAATCTCGGCACCAGTACCGATGCGCAGGGCCGTTATTCCCTCCTGGTACCGAATGCTGCCAGGGCGGTCCTGCTATTCAACTTCATCGGCTACCTGCCCGTTGAGCGCACCGTAGGCCAGGTGCATACCCTGGATGTGGCTTTGCAGGCCGATAATAAGCAGCTGAACGAAGTAGTGGTGACGGCTTACGGCACCGTCACGCGCCACGACATCACCGGCTCGGTTACGCAGGTGCAGGGGCTGGAAGGACGGGTAGCCGGCGTGCAGATACGCGGAACCGGCCGCCTCCGCAAAGCCAAACGCGGGGCCGACAAAGCCGGCTACCCCGCCAGCGCCGACTACGAAGCGCTGCCCAATGCCACCTACGCCGCGCCCCTGCCCACCCTGCCCGCCCGCGACGAGGCCGGGGCCGGCGACACCTACGCCCACGTCAAGGAAAACACGTTTTTCGAAGCCCGGAAAACCCCGCTCAGCACCTTCGCGCTCGACGTGGACAATGCTTCCTACACCAACGTGCGCCGCTTCCTGAACGAAGGGCAGCTGCCCCCGCGCGATGCCGTGCGGGTGGAGGAAATGCTGAATTACTTCCGCTACGACTACGCCGCGCCGGCCACAACCTCGCCCGACCCCGTGCGCATCAGCACCGAGCTGGCCGCCTGCCCCTGGAACGCCGGCCACCAGCTGGCCCGCATCGGCGTGCAGGCCCGGCGCGTGGAAACCGCCCAGCTGCCGCCTGCCAACCTGGTGTTTCTGGTCGATGTGTCGGGCTCGATGGAGGAGGCCGACAAGCTGCCGCTGGTGCAGGCCGGCCTGAAGCTGCTGGTGAAGCAGCTGCGCCCCCAGGACCACGTGGCGCTGGTGGCCTACGCCGGCGCGGCCGGCCTGGTGCTGCCGCCCACGCCCGGCTCGCAGCCCGAAACGATTCTCAACGCCATCGACCAGCTGCAGGCCGGCGGCTCCACGGCCGGCGGCGCGGGCCTGCGCCTGGCCTACGCCACGGCCCGCCAGAGCTTCAAAAAGGAGGGCAACAACCGGGTAATTCTGGCTACCGACGGCGACTTCAACGTGGGCGAAAGCTCGGATGCCGCGATGGAGCAGTTGATTGTGGACCAGCGTGAAAGTGGCGTGTTCCTGACCGTGCTGGGCTGCGGGCGCGGCAACCTGCGCGACTCGCGCATGGAAACGCTGGCCGACAAGGGCAATGGCAACTACGCCTACCTCGACAACCTCGACGAGGCCGGCCGGGTGCTGGTGGCCCAATTCGGCGGCACGCTCTTCACCGTGGCCCAGGATGTGAAGCTGCAAATCGAGTTCAACCCCGCCCGCGTGGCCAGCTACCGCCTCGTGGGCTACGAAAACCGCCTGCTCGAAGCCGAAGACTTCAACAACGACCGCAAGGATGCCGGCGAGCTCGGCGCGGGCCACACCGTGACGGCCCTTTACGAAATTGTGCCCGTGGGCAGCAGTCAGCCGCTGATTGATGAGTTGAAATACCAGCCCGCCCGGCCCACTACCGCCACCATGCAGCAGTTCCTCACCAACGACGTGCTGACGGTGAAGCTGCGCTACAAAGAGCCGCAGGGCCGCACCAGCAAGCTGCTGGCCCAGCCGCTGGTGGGAGCCGCCACGCCCATTGCCAGCGCCTCGGCCGACCTGCGCTTTGCCGCCGCCGTGGCCCAGTTCGGCATGCTGCTGCGCCAGAGCGAGCAGCGCGGCACCGCCACCTGGGCCGCCACCGAGAAGCTGGCCGACGGGGCCCGCGGCACCGACGCCGACGGCTACCGCGCCGAGCTGGTGCGCCTCGTGCGCCTAGCCGAGGGCCTGAGTGGCAGCGGAGCCGTGGGGGCGCGGTAGGGGCGGGGCCTGCCCCCACCGTTGAACAGTCATGCTG
>JALYUI010000653.1 GCA_030853845.1 Bacteroidota bacterium
GGGCTGGCTCGGGTCGCGCCCGTTTACCCCCTTCGACGACACGGTGCGCCACACTACCGCCACCCTGGCCCATGTGCAGCTCATTTTGGGTTATACGCTCTACTTTGTGAGTCCGCTCGTGGCCACGTTTCACCTGCGCGATACGGAGCACGCGCCCACCGCCCTGTTTTTTGGGTTCCAGCACGTCGCCGCCATGACCACGGCCATAGTCGTGCTCACCATCGGCTCGGGCCTGGCCAAACGTCAGGCCACGGACTTGGCTAAGTTTCGCACCCAGGCACTGTGGTTCACGGCTGCACTCCTGCTCATTTTCGTGGCCATTCCCTGGCCCTTCTCACCCTGGGCCAACCGCCCCTATTTCCGTCCGTAATCCCTCGTTATGTTGAAAACCTCCTTGGGCCGTCTCCGCCTGCTGGGCCTGCTCGAAGGCCTTTCGTTGCTGCTGTTGCTGGGCATCGCTGTGCCCCTCAAGCATTTTTACCACGCCCCCTCGCTGGTTCGCGCCCTGGGTCCCGTGCATGGCTTGCTGTTCCTGCTGTTTGTGCTGAATACGCTCCGGGTGGGGGTTGAGTACCACTGGCGTTTTGCCACCACGACCTGGAAAGTATTGCTGGCCTGCATCGTCCCCTTCGGCACGTTCTACGTGGACCGCAAAATTTTAGGGCCGATGCAACTACGCCAAACCTGAGCGCCGCTTACTGAGCGGAGAATGCCGCACATCAAGCCATTCATTATCCAGCGGGCACACCATTTGGCGGAAGCATGGCTGGTTGTATCCCTTCAGCAGGCGTTTCCGTTCCGGGTAGGAGCGCACTCCCTTTATTACCCAAGCTGCTGACTGGCAATTGCCGTGGTTTCTGCTTATAAGCCCCTCGTTCTCCCTCACTGGGCTGGCCAACAACTGGCAGTTGCACCTCGCTGAATAGGGTTCTGGTCCCGTGGAGGCACTCTACGACGGCTTTCCCGAAACGAGCCACGCCTAGCGGCACCAGCAGGAGCGGCTGGCGGAGCAGAGTGCGGCGTTGCTGTCGTTTTTGCGCAGCTTGTAATAGTCAGTAGCGAAAGGAAGGTGACGTTGGCCGCCCATCGCGGGGCCACTCGCGGCGGAGCAAGTAGGCAAAATGCCTGCCCTTACGGCCCTATTGCGGTACTTAACATGCGCTGTTTTCCATTATGCGAGAAGCTTCTTGCTAGCTTTCCCGGCTCCCTCCGGCCAATCTGGCCACCACGGTGGCCCTCCCCACCGTCCGACTTAGCCACTTGCTCATGCTCCTTCTTGCCCCCGCACCGCGCCTGATGCCGTGCCCGCCGGTAACGGCCCCGCCTCCGCTCCTCGTCGCTCGCGATTACCAGGTAAGCTACCGGCTCAAACGAGCAACCCTGCACCTGGGACGGGTCAAAAGCGCTTTTTTCGTGTTTTGCACCCGTCGTTTTCCGACCAACGAGTTGAATGTTATCCTGGCGGAATTATACGAGGAGGTAGGTCCGGCACCCGATTTACTAGGTATCGAGATTTTAGCCATTGCTTCGCGGCGCGCGGCGAAGACCAGCCGATGACCCTCCTCAAACCCCCATTGCCCTCGTGGGCACCGGGCAAGCTCTGTGGTAATCCGGCGACAAGCTACTGGCTCCTGCTGGGAGTGGGCTGGTGGTGGGTGCCCCGGTGGCACATCCGCGCCCGGCAAGGCTGGGGGCTGAGTACGACCCGACTCCCGGCCCCTGGCCCGCCCGCCCGCTAAGTACCCTTGCATGAGTAATTCACGAGCACTTACAGCGGCTTCTCGCCGCCAATCGGGTCGAGCACGTTGCCTTTGATGGCGATGGTGGTGATACTGGGCTGGGTGTTGGCCCGCACCGCCACCTGCTTGTTGATGATGCCGTGCTTGCCGCGGCTGTCGAACTGCACTTCGAGCTGGCCCGTGGCCCCGGGCGCTACCGGCTCCTTGGTCCAGCTGGGGGTGGTGCAGCCGCAGGAAGCGGTGGCATCCTGAATCAGCAGCGGCGACTTGCCGGTGTTGGTGAAGGCGAAGGTGTGGTGCACCTTGCTGTCGGCTTTGATGTCGCCGAAATCGAACTCCGACTCCGTGAATTTCATCACTGGGGCGTTGGGGTTAGGAGCTTCGGTTTCGCTGGCCACATTGGGGTTATCCACCGTGGGGTTGGCGGTATCGTTGGTGACGGTGGCCCCGGCGTTCATGCCTTCGGCTCCGGCGTCGTTTTTGTCGCGGTTGCAGGCGGCCAGCGAGAGAGTGGCAGCGGCCAGAAGAATGGCGAATTTCATAGAATTGAGCGTTGTTTGATAGTCTGTCATCCTTAGCAAGCACAGGCTAGATGAAGGATGAGCGGCGGGCCACAACCGTATAGAATTACAGTCGGGAAATAATGCTCTGGGCGAACTGGCTGGTGCTGGCCTGGCCACCAAGGTCGCCGGTGCACTCCGTCTGGTGCATGAGGGTGGCTTCGAGGGCCTTGTCAATCTGCTCGGCTTTGGCGTGCTCGCCGAGGTGGTGCAGCATCATAATGGCCGAGCGGAGCAGGGCGGTGGGGTTGGCTTTGCCCTGGCCGGCAATGTCGGGGGCCGAGCCGTGCACGGCTTCGAAAATGGCCATATTGTCGCCGATGTTGGCCCCGGCCACCACGCCCAGGCCGCCCACGAGGCCGGCGCAGAGGTCGGAGAGCAGGTCGCCGAACAGGTTGGTGGTCACAATCACGTCGAACTGCTCGGGCTTGTTCACGAGCTGCATGCACATGTTGTCGATGATTTTATCCTCAAACACAATCTGCGGAAACTCGGTACTGGCCTCCTTGCAGGCGTTTAGCATCAGCGTGCCGGCCATTTTGATGATGTTGGCCTTGTGGGCCAGGGTCACCTTTTTGCGGCCGTGCTTGGCAGCGTAGGCGAAGGCGGCGCGGCAGATTTTGCGCGAGCCGGCTACCGTCACGCGGGCAATGGCATCGGCAATACCGAGGCGCTCGTCCCACACTTCGAGGCCCGAATACAGGCCCTCGGTGTTTTCGCGGAACAGCACCAGGTCGATGCCCTCGTAGCGGGTGTGGATGCCGGCCGTGGTTTTGCTGGGCCGCACATTCTGGTAGAGGTCGTACTTCTGGCGCAGCGTGACGTTGATGCTGCGGAAGCCCTTGCCCACCGGCGTGGTAATCGGGCCTTTGAGGGCCACCTTATTCTTTTCCAGCGACTTGAGCAGGACCGTGGGCAGCAGCTCGCCCGACTGGTCGAAGGTGGTCTGGCCGGCGTTCTGCTCTTCCCACTGCACGGGCACCTGGGCCGCAGCAAAAATATCGGTAACGGCTCTAGTGATTTCGGGACCAATGCCGTCGCCGGGAATAAGGGTTACTAAATGCATCTTTTTTAATGAGTGAATGAGTGAATGAGTGAATGGGTGAATGAAGCAGATATGTGCCAGGAGTTCGGCCAGGTATTCACTCATTCACTCATTCACTCATTCACTCATTGAGTTAAGCGCCCTTGCGGGAATTGATTTGGTTAATTAATTGGTCAACGTCGCCGAGCAGCTGCTCCGCTTTGGATTTGGCGTCGGAAATCACGCGCTGGCCTTCGCTTTTGGCAGTGGAGGCCGGGCCGCCAGCTTCGCGGCTGGTTACGAGGCTGTCGGTGAGGTCGGCGAGGACCGAGCGGTACTTCTCAAGCTGATAGCTGAGCCAGGAACGGGTTTCGGTGCCGGTTTCGGGGGCATAGAGCAAGCCAAGAGCTGCGCCGGCGAGGGCGCCGCCCGTGAAGCACAGGATGCCGGTGGTGGTTTTGCTGGCCATGGTCGTCGGGATTGTGGGGAATAGGATGAGAATGGATACAGTCGAAGTACGCAAAAACGCGGCTGTAGATGCAAAAGTGGCTATTCGGAACGTCATGCAGAGCGCAACGAGGCATCTTTACCGAAATACTAGCTCAATCGATGGGATTACTGTTGCAGTAAAGATGCTTCGCTACGCGCTGCATGACGTTCTTTCAACCGGCAAGTAAGACTTACTGGTTGTCGAGCAAGCCGCGGCCCGATTTGCGAATGTCGCCGCTGGCGGCCAAATCCGTTGCCAGCTTGTCGAGAATACCGTTCACGAACTGCTTGCTTTTGGGTGTGCTGTAGAGCTTGCTAATTTCGATGTACTCGTTGATGGTGACTTTTACCGGGATGCTGCGGAACAGCTGCATTTCGGTAAGGGCCATTTTCAGGATGATTTTGTCGAGCAGGGCCACGCGCTCCACGTCCCAGTTCTGCACCGAGCCGGCAATGAGCTTCTCCATCTTGTCGTCCTCGATGAGCGTTTGCTTGTAGAGCGTTTCGGCAAACTCGCGGTCGTCGGCCCAGTTGGCCGAGAGGTTCATCAGCTCCTGGGTGGGCTCGGCGGCGAAGGGCAGCATTTTCAGCGTCTTCAGCACCAGATTGCGCACGATGGGCCGGTTTTCCTCCCAGTTCAGGTCGTCCGATTCCAACTGGCGCGGCAGGGCGTCACCTTTAAAAACAAAGTCTTTGTAGAGATGGCGCAGGATTTCGAGGTCCGTGTCGTAGTCCATCTCGGGCTGGTCGATGTTCTTACCGCTGAGGTAGCTCCGCACGGTTTCATCGGCCTTCATTTCCTGCCAGGCGGCGCGCAGGGCCTCGTTTTCCTCGTTGCCATCCCAGGCCAGCTTGCGCCGGATGGTCTGGCTCTGCAGCTGCTCGTTGGCCATGAGCTTGGCAATGGCCTTGTTTTGATGCAGGCGGGTGGCATCCAGGGCATCTTCGCGCGGGCCGAGGCGGCGGCGCTCCTCGCGGCTCTGCTCCTCCTCAATTATGCCGAGCAGGGCGGCAGGCAGGTTCAGCAGGTGCAGGTACTGGTCGTGGATGCTTTCGGCCCCCACCAGCAGTTGCCCGCCGTAAAATTCACCATCCTTCTTCACCTGGTTCTGGAAGGAGTTGATGGCCTCGGTCACGGCCTTGTCCACGGCTTTGTCATCCGTTTTCTCGGGCTGCTCGCCGGTGCGGTACCAGTCGCGCAGCTGGGCTTCGCCCATTTTGCGCTGGCCTTCCAGCTTGCGGCGGTCGGGCGCCTCTTTGGCCGCCATGTCGGGCTCGAAGGCCGCCGCGATGCGGTCCTGGGCCAGCATCATATCGGCTCCCACCGCCTGGTGGTAGGAGTAGAGCGACTGCATGACTTTGATACGGAGGAGGCGGCGGTTGAGCATTTCTTTTTTTGAATTATGAGTTATGAATTATGAGTTATGAATTATGAATATGAGTTGGCTGATAGGGTGTCCAGCCAACTCATAATTCATAACTCATAATTCATAATTCCCTTAGTAGGTCGATTTCACCCGGCCCACGCTTGCTATGCGCTCCTTGGCCTGCTTGATGGCGGCGGCCTGCGGATGGGTACCTTCTTCTTCGGCCTTGTTCAGCACCTGAAGGGTGAAATCGTAGATTTTTTCGGTCTGGGTGAGGGCGGCCTGACGGCTGCCCCCGGTTACTTCGGAGTATACATTGATGAGGCCGCCGGCGTTGATGAGGAAGTCGGGGGCGTACACGATGCCACGGCGCACGAGTTCGGGGCCGTGCTGGTTCTCGTTTTTGAGCTGGTTGTTGGCGCAGCCGGCCACCACGCGGGCCTTCAGGCGCGGAATGGTGTCGTCGTTGAGGGTAGCACCCAGCGCGCAGGGCGAGTAGATGTCCATTTCCTGGTCATAAATCTCGTCGAGGCCCACGGCGGTAGCACCGAAGCGGTTGGCTGCTTCGAGGGCGCGGTCCTGGTAGTAGTCAGTCACGATGAGCCTGGCACCCTCTTTCTGGAGGTGTTCGAGCAGGTAATTGCCCACGTGGCCCGTGCCCTGCACACCGATGCGCCTACCGGTCAGGCTCTCGGAGCCAAAGGCTTTTTTGGCGGCGGCTTTCATGCCCATGTACACGCCGTAGGCCGTCACGGGCGAGGGGTCGCCCGAGCCGCCCATGCTCTCGGGCAGGCCGGCTACGTGCTTGGTTTCCATGTGGATGTACTCCATGTCCTTAGTGGTCATGTTCACATCCTCGGCCGTGATGTACTTGCCGTTGAGGTTCTTCACGAAGCGGCCAAACTTGCGCAGCAGGGCTTCGGTCTTCATGGTGGCAGCATCGCCGATGATGACGGCTTTGCCACCGCCCAGGTTCAGGCCCGAGATGGCGGCCTTGTAGGTCATGCCGCGCGAGAGGCGCAGCACGTCGTTCAGGGCTTCGGCATCGGAGGCGTAATGCCACATGCGCGTACCGCCGAGGGCGGGGCCGAGCACGGTATTGTGGATGCCGATAATGGCCTTCAGGCCGGTCTCGTGGTCGTGGCAGAACACGACCTGCTCGTGCTGATGCTCGGCAATCTGCCCGAAAATAGACTCGGGGGCGACAATCTGGGTTTCAATCATGGGAATTAATTGAAGGTTGGTGGGAATTGTGGGATGGATGGTTGGGAAGAGTGCGGTGTAACTTTGTTGGGTCTTATACGAAGAAACCGGGCCGTCATGCAGCGCGTAGCGTAGCATCTCGCTGGGGGAAGTAATTCAATCGGTGAACAGATTGATTACTACTGCAAGCAAGATGCTTCGCTACGCTCTGCATGACGTTCTTGATTCTCTTTCAGGCCGCAAAAGTACCGCTATTTTCCCAAACCGGCCCCTTCTCAACATTGCCCGTGCGCGCTCTCAACGCCGTTAACCCGTTCATTTTCCGCTACAAGTGGCATTTCCTCGCCGGGGTGTTATTTGTGGCTCTCAGCACGCTGCTGGCTATTTTCCCGGCCCAGCTGGTGCGCTACGCCTTCGACCTCGTGAACGAGGGCATCGACCTGTACCACCTCTACGCCGGCACGCGGGCGCAAGCCGGCGTGTACCAGCTGTTCGGGCGCAACGTGCTATTTTATGGGGTGGTCATCATTGCGCTGGCGCTGGGCCGGGGCATCTTCCTTTTCTTCATGCGGCAGACGCTGATTGTGATGTCGCGCCACATCGAGAACGACCAGAAAAACCAGATTTACCAGCACTACCAGTCGCTGCCGCTCAGCTTCTACCGCCGCCACAGCACCGGCGACTTGATGTCGCGCATTTCGGAAGACGTAAGCCGGGTGCGGATGTACCTGGGGCCGGCCATCATGTATTTTTTGCAGCTGGTGCTGCTGTTCCTGCTCATCGTGCCGCTGATGCTGCTGGTGAACGTGAAGCTGACGCTCTACACGCTGCTGCCGCTGCCGGTACTGTCGGTGAGCATATTCTATATCAATAATTTAATTCAGCGGAAGTCGGACGAAATTCAGCGGGCCTTGTCGGGCATGACGACGTTTGTGCAGGAGGCTTTTTCGGGCATTCGGGTGCTGAAGTCGTTCGTGCGCGAAGCCGACTCGCACACGCAGTTCTCGGCGGCCAGCAACGAGTACAAGGAGAAGTCGCTGAGCCTGAACTTCGTGAACTCGCTGTTTTTCCCGCTTATTCTGTTTCTGATTGGCTTAAGCACGCTCATCACCGTGTGGGTGGGCGGGCAGGAAGTAATTCGCGGCACCATCACGACGGGCACCATTGCCGAGTTCCTGATTTACGTGAACCTGCTGACCTGGCCGGTCACGGCCCTGGGCTGGACCTCGTCGCTGGTGCAGCGGGCGGAAGCTTCGCAGGTTCGCATCAACGAGTTTCTGGACCAGAAAACCGACATCGTTTCGCGCCGGAACGTGGAGCAGGAGCTGGCGGGCGACATCGTGTTCGAAAATGTGTCCTTCACCTACCCCGACACCGGGATTGAGGCCCTGAAAAACGTGAGCTTCCGGGTGAAGCCGGGCCAGACGCTGGCCGTGATTGGCAACACCGGCTCGGGCAAAAGCACAGTGGCGGCCCTGCTCTGCCGCCTGTACGACGTATCGGCCGGCGGCATTAAAATTGACGGCGTGGACGTGCGCGACTACTCGCTGCGGGCGCTGCGCGGGCAGATTGGCTACGTGCCGCAGGACGTGTTCCTGTTCTCCGACAGCATCCGCAACAACATCAACTTCGGCCTCGATGCGCCCGACGAGGCCCGCATGCTGCAAGCCGCCCGCGATGCCGACGTGTACGACAACATCATGGCCTTCCCCGAAACCTTCGATACCAAGGTGGGCGAGCGGGGCATCACGCTTTCGGGCGGGCAGAAGCAGCGCGTGAGCATGGCCCGCGCCCTGGTGAAGGAGCCGAAAATTCTGATTCTGGACGACTCGCTCTCGGCCGTTGACACCAAGACGGAAAACGCCATTTTGGGCTCGCTGCAGCGAATTATGGCGGCGCGTACCAGCCTCATTATCTCGCACCGCGTGTCGTCGGTAAAGCTGGCCGACGAAATCCTGGTGCTTGACGACGGCGTGATTGTGCAGCACGGCACCCACGATGCGCTGATGACGGAAACCGACGGCCTGTACCGGGCGCTGTACGAGCGGCAGCTACAGACGGAGGAGGCTTCGTAGCGTGAACTCTGCGAGTCCGCGCGTGGGTCGTCTTCCGCCCTGCCCTCACCCCCTGCCCCCTCTCCAAAAAAGAGGGGGCACCGGGCATGCTACTGAATGTAAAGCGGAGAAGGATTAGGGCGAGGGAGACAACGCGTGCGCTGCTTTCTTTTTTGGCCTATTGCGCCGAACCGATGCCCCCTCTTTTTTGGAGAGGGGGGCAGAGGGTGAGGGCGGGGCGGAAGACGACCCACGCGCGGACTCGCAGAGTCCACGCTACATTCCGCGCCGCATTCCCGTTCTTTCGGCGTCCAAACCCCGTCCGCCTATGTCCGCCCATTCCGTTGACCTGAACTGCGACCTGGGCGAGAGCTTCGGCATCTGGACTCTGGGCCAGGACGAGGCCCTGATGCCCTACCTCACGTCGGCCAACATTGCCTGCGGCTACCACGCCGGCGACCCGGCCGTGATGAAGCGCACCGTGCGCGCCGCGCTCCGGTATAACGTGGCCCTGGGCGCGCACCCCAGCCTGCCCGATTTGGTGGGCTTCGGCCGGCGCAATATGGATATTTCGCCGGAGGAGGCGTTTGACATGACGGTGTACCAGCTGGGCGCGCTGCACGCGGTGGCAAAAGCCGAAGGCGGCACGCTGCACCACCTCAAACCCCACGGCGCGCTCTACAACATGGCCGCCACCAATGCCGCGCTGGCCGAAGCCCTGGCCGAGGCCGTGTACCGGGTGCAACCCGAGCTGCTGCTTTACGGGCTGGCCGGCTCGGAGCTGACCAAAGCCGGCGAAAAGCTGGGCCTGCGCACCGCCCACGAGGTATTTGCCGACCGCACCTACCAGGCCAACGGCACCCTCACCCCGCGCCGCCAGCCCGACGCCCTCATCACCGAGGCCGACGTGGCTATTGCGCAGGTGCTGCGCATGGTGCAGGACGGCATGGTGCGCAGCCAGCAGGGCACCGACGTGGGTATTCGGGCCGATACCGTGTGCCTACACGGCGACGGAGCCCACGCTCTCGAATTTGCCCAACGGCTGCACGCGGTGGCAAAAGCCGAAGGCGGCACGCTGCACCACCTCAAACCCCACGGCGCGCTCTACAACATGGCCGCCACCAGCGCCCCGTTGGCCGAAGCCATCGCCGAAGCTATCTATAAAGTTCAGCCGAATCTCATTCTTTATGGTTTGGCGGACAGCGCGTTAACTAAAGCCGGTGAAACCCTCGGTTTAGTAACGGCGCACGAAGTTTTTGCCGATCGCACCTACCAGGCCAACGGCACGCTCACGC
>JALYUI010000675.1 GCA_030853845.1 Bacteroidota bacterium
GGTCATCGTGGGACAGGACGAGGTGGTGCGACTGGTGCTCACGGCCGTGTTTTCGCAGGGCCACAGCCTGCTGGTGGGGGTGCCCGGCTTGGCCAAAACCCTGCTTATCCAAACCATTGCCGACTCGCTCGACCTCTCGTTCAACCGCATCCAGTTCACGCCGGACCTGATGCCGTCCGACATCGTGGGCTCGGAAACCATGAACCAGCAGCGCGACTTTCACTTTGTGAAAGGGCCCGTGTTCGCCAACATCATTCTGGCCGACGAAATCAACCGGACGCCGCCCAAAACCCAGGCCGCCCTGCTCGAAAGCATGCAGGAATATGCTGTGACGGTGGCCGGGCAGCGCTACCCGCTGGCGCGCCCGTTCTTCGTGCTGGCCACCCAGAACCCCATCGAGCAGGAGGGCACCTATCCGCTGCCCGAGGCCCAGCTCGACCGCTTTATGTTCAACATTGAGCTGGGCTACCCCAGCTACGCCGAGGAGCTGAGCATCGTGAAAAACACGACCTCGAACTACAAGGCCACCGTGAATAAGGTGCTGCACGCGGCCGACATTCAGGCGTTTCAGGAGTTGGTGCGGCGCGTGCCGGTGGCCGACAACGTGGTGGAGTACGCCGTGAGCCTGGTGCACAAAACCCGCCCCAACACCGAGCGCGCCGCCCCCCGCGCCACCCAGCTGCTGGAGTGGGGAGCCGGCCCGCGCGCCTCGCAGCACCTCATCGTGGGGGCCAAGTGCAACGCCCTGCTCAGCGGCAAGTATTCGCCCGACATCGAGGATGTGCGCGCCGTAGCCGTGCCCATATTGCGCCACCGCCTGGTGCGCAACTTTAAAGCCGAAGCCGAAGGCATCAGCGTGGAGCAGATTGTGAAAGAACTTTTGTGAGTTATGAGTTATGAGTTAAAAGTTATGAGTTGACGCTGTTGTTCGCTCTCCTTTTCAACTCATAACTCATAACTTTTAACTCATAACTCAACGAAGTTGGAAGCCCAAGCCTACTACCAGCAATTTGAGCGCAACGTGCGCATCATTCTCGATGCCCTGGCCGCCGGCCTCGACCTGCGCACCACGGCCCTCGAAACCAGCCTGCCCCTCGAAGTATACGTGCTGTGCGAGGTGCTGAACCAGGGCGCGGGCGAGCAGTTTACCCTCACGGCCAGTGGCGTGGCGCGGCTGGCCGAATTCCAGCAGCAGTTTATGAAGCACGAGGGCCAGACGCTGGCCGCCATGCAGCGCGTGCTGGCCGATAAGCGCGCCACCCTGCGCACCCCCGAAGGCCGCGTGCTAACCAAGGAGATGCTTATCCGCCGCCTTGAGTTCTTCAACGAAGCCGCCCGCCAGGTGAACGTGATGCGCACCCAGCAGGCCCTGGGCAGCCCCAGCCAGTATGTAGGCGAGAACAAATAGCCGTCGTCTGAACCGCAGATTTATCGGATTTTGGGGACGGTTCTTCCATTCTATTTTCACCGCAAAAGCAGCCGCCGGGCTGCTTTTGCGGTTTAAGGCAACTGAATAGTCGTACTAAGCCTACTTACATTGGCCCGGCCGTTCCCAAAATCCGATAACTCCGACTAACCCGATAAATCTGCGGTTCAGACAGCCATGCCGATTGCCCGCGCCCCGCTTTATACCGAACGCCTCTGCCTGCGCCCCTACGAGCCGGCTGATGCCGACGAGTTTTTCGCGCTGCTGCACGCCGACCGGCCCCGCTTCCTGCCCTCCTTCCCCGACCGCCTTCAGGCGGTGAGCTCGGCGGCCGATGCTCACGTGGCCATCCGCACCTTCGCCGACGACTGGCGCACCGGCCGTTTCTACGTGTTCGGTATCTGGCACCGCGCCACGGCTGCCTACGTGGGCGACATCTGCCTGATGCCCCAGCGCGCCAGCCAGGCCGAAATTGGCTACTACCTGGCCGCCGCCGCCGAGGGCCAGGGCTATGCTCGCGAGGCCCTGACCGCCATTGCCGACTTTGGCTTCGGGGTGGTGGGCTGCCCGCGCCTGCTGGTGCGCTGCTTTCGCGACAACAAGCGGGGGCAGGCCGTGGCCCGCGCCGTCGGCTTTCAGCCTGAGCCGCCGCCCCGCCGTCCCGTGTGGTTCCGCAATTCGGATGCGCTGGCCCATATCATGCGCTTCTGGCTGACGCGCGACCAGTAGGCCGCCGCCGCCGACTGCGGGGCCAAGCCAAACCAGCGCGTGGCTCATCTGGGGTATCTGCCTGAAAATCGCCCTTACGCATGCGTCACGAGCCCTTACGCATGCGTCACGGGTCCTTACGCATGCGTCACGAGCCCTTACGCATACGTCACGAGCCATTACATATATGCCCAGGGTCCTTACGTATGCGTCACGGGTCCTTACGTATGCGTCACGGGGCATTAGGCATGTGCCCAGGGTCCTTACGTAGGTATCACGAGTCCTTACGTAGGCGTCACGAGCCCTTACGTAGGCGTCACGGGTCCTTCCCTAGGTGTCACTCAACGATGAGACGCAAAGAGGCCTCTCTACCTCGTTTTTAGGGCCTTTCACCATTATGTAAACAGCTTCTACGCAATTTTGCTGGGTGCGCTGCCACAGGGCTCCGCCGCGCTACTGGCCCACGCGCACGCGCTTGCCCACGTTGCCCAGCAGCCAGTCCTGCCGGAAATTCAGGTACATGCCGAAGGAGTAATCCAGTAGCCGGGCGTTGAAATCGTACACCGGCTCGATGCGCGCCGTGAGCGCCGCCGCGTCGGAAATGCGGAAGTCGCGCAGCAGCCGCAGCATCAGCACGCGGCGGAACGGGTCCACAAACGTGGGGTCCGACACCGAGCGGGAGACGCTCTGGTAATAGTCGCCGCCCAGGGGCGAAATGAAGCGCGAACCCTGCCAGTAGCTCAGCATCACATGCCCGTAGCGGGTTTCGAGGGTGGTGTTGAGGTACAGCGCGCGGCCGTATTTGTAGGGCAGCTGCCCGGCGGTGAAGGAGTTGTTCTGGAACGCCAGGCCGTAGCCATCGAAGCGCACGGCCCGCACCGTTGGCCCGGCCAGCTGGTAGCGCGCCGTCAGGCCCAGCGCTTCGTTGAACACCGTGAGCAGCGGTTTGTCGAGGGTATCAATCTGTCCGCCGTGGTGAATGCCGGTGAACTGGAACGGCAGGGCCACGTCCCAACGGCTGCCATCGGGGCTGAGGCGGTAGCTGCTGCTCACGCCACCGGCTACTTCTTCCTGGTAGTTGCTGTAGCGGTACTGCTGGCGCTGCCAGTCCACCCACTCATCCACAAACAGCCGCTTGCCCCGGAAGCGCATCTGAATGCCTTCCTCCAGCGGGTTCAGCATCACCCGCTCGAAGTTGAACATCGGCTCGATGTAGTTGTGGTGCAGGTTTGCGCGGATGTTACCCAGGATAATCTGCTGCTTGCCGTGCGTCCAGGTAGCCCGGAAGGTGGGGCGCACCGCTTTCAGTATCGGATTGCCGAAGTCTTTCCACAGAAAGATGCCACCTTCGAGGCGCAGGTCTTTGGTCGGATAATAAACCAGCTGCGGATTCAGCTGCGTGCCGTAGAGCGTGTAGCCGTCGACAATCTTGTTGAAGTATTCGTTGTCTTTGAAGAAGGTGAAGGCGTTGAGGGAAAGGCTTAGGTCGCCGGCAACCGGACTACTATGACGAGTTTCGTATTCACTCGGCCCAGGCTTTGGCAGCACCTGAATCGAGTCCCATTCCCTTTGAGATACCTCCCTAAAACTGCCATAAGGGAGCAAACTTGGATAGCCCGGCTCGGGGCTTGTGAACGCCGAATTATCCACCTGCGCGCGCGCTTCTCCCACTCTAATTAGCAGAGCCCCAAGGCCAACTAATATTTTTAGATAAATCCGCATATATTTCGCCTTTCAACGGCACCAAACCACCAGTCGTTCTGTTAGAAAAAGCCGCCGCAAAACGGCCCGTCGGGGCTGCTTATGAAAGAATCCATTTATTCGATTGCGGCCCGGCTAAAACCGTTAACTTTACCAAACCTAACCCCTTTTTATCAAATACCCCACATGGCACTAGCTACCAAAGCGGCTCCCAAAGCCGAAAAAGTTGAAAAGGCTGAAAAAGGCGAAGTCAACACCGCCGCCGAAAAAATGAAAGCCCTCCAGCTTACCCTGGACAAGCTCGACAAAGCCTACGGCAAAGGCACCGTGATGAAGCTTTCCGACAACAAGGTGGCCGACATTCCGAGCATCAGCACCGGCTCGCTCTCGCTCGACATTGCCCTCGGCATTGGCGGGGTGCCCCGGGGCCGCGTCATCGAAATCTACGGGCCGGAATCGTCGGGTAAAACCACGCTTACGCTGCACATGATTGCCGAAGCGCAGAAGAAAGGTGGCATGGCCGCGTTCATCGACGCTGAGCACGCCTTCGACAAAAGCTACGCCGAGAAGCTCGGCATCGATACCACCAACCTGCTCATCGCCCAGCCCGACAACGGCGAGCAAGCCCTCGAAATCGCCGACCAGCTCATTTCCAGCGGTGCCATCGACATCATCGTGATTGACTCCGTGGCCGCCCTCGTGCCCAAAGCCGAGCTCGAAGGCGACATGGGCGACTCGAAAGTGGGCCTGCACGCCCGCCTCATGAGCCAGGCCCTGCGCAAGCTCACCGGCACCATCAACAAAACGGGCTGCTGCTGCGTGTTTATCAACCAGCTCCGCGAGAAAATCGGCGTCATGTTCGGTACTCCCGAAACCACGACCGGTGGCAACGCCCTCAAGTTTTACGCCTCGGTGCGCCTTGATATCCGCCGCATCGGCCAGATTAAGGAAGACAAGGACAACGTGACCGGCAACCGCACCAAGGTGAAGGTGGTGAAGAATAAAGTCGCGCCGCCTTTCAAAGTGGTCGAGTTCGACATCATTTACGGCCAGGGCATCAGCAAAGTCGGTGAGATTGTCGACCTCGGTGTCGACATGGGCATCATCGGCAAGTCGGGCTCGTGGTTCAACTACGGCGAAACCAAAATTGGCCAGGGCCGCGAAGCCGTGAAAACCCTGCTGCTCGACAACCCCGAGCTGGCCGCCGAAATCGAGAAGAAAATCCGCGACATGGCCAAGGGCGACGATGCCGTCATCCCCGTGGACATGAGCATTACCGAAGACGGCGAAGACACGCTGTAAGGGAAGTTATGAGTTATGGGTTAGTGACTGGCGAAACTATTGGCCAATCACTAACTCATCATTCAGAATTCATAATTAAAAAGCCCGTTGCGAGAAGCAACGGGCTTTTTTACGTCTGTATCTTTGGGCTGGCACTGGGTTTGTCTGGGCAGGCTTTAATTGCCCCTATTCTTTTGATATGATGCGACGCTGGTACTATTGCATTCCCCTGCTGGCC
>JALYUI010000677.1 GCA_030853845.1 Bacteroidota bacterium
GCGCTACACCCCGAGCGGCGTTTTAACGAAAGCACTGCGTAACGTCAGTAGATAATTACCCTCGCGGTAGAGATGCTTCGACAAGCTCAGCATGACGTTTTTTTATCTTGTACAGTCGCTCAAATTCAAATTCCCACCCCAATTCCCCGAATGCCTGTCTTTTCATCCATCCTCCTCCCCATCGGCCACTGGGCGGTGTGGCTGCTGGGCTGCGCCGGCCTGCTCGTAACGCTGCTGCCCATTTTCCGGCAAACGGCGTGGTGGATTCGCATCTGCGACTTCCCGCGCCTACAAATTATTGCCGGGCTGGTGCTGGCGCTGCTGGGGGCCCTGCTGGTGCCCGAGCCGCGCAGCTTCGCGCACAGCCTGCTGGTGGTGAGCCTGGCCGTGGCCGTAGTGTACCAGTTCAGCCGGGTGTGGCCCTACACGCCCCTGCACCGCAAGCAGGTGTGCGATGCCGAGCGGCCCGCCAGCGACGATGCTCACCACATCAGCCTGCTGGTGACCAACGTGCTGATGTATAACCGCGACGCTTCGCGCATCCTGGGCCACATCCGCAACGAGCGCCCCGATATCGTGCTGGCCGTGGAAACCGACGACTGGTGGCTGAGCCAGTTGCAGCTTATTGAGAAGGAATACCCCTACACCTGCCATGCGCCGCTGCCCAATACCTACGGCATGCTGGTGTTCTCGCGCCTGCCCCTCATCGAACCGCAGATTCGCTACATCCTCGACCCCGCGATTCCCTCGTTTCACGGCTGCGTGCGGCTGCCCGGCGGCCTCACCGTGAACCTGCACTTTCTGCATCCCAAGCCGCCCGCGCCGAAGGAGTCGAAAACCAGTGCCCGCCGCGATGCCGAGCTGCTGGTCGTCGGCAAGGTAATCCAACACCACGACGGGCCTACCATTGTGGCCGGCGACCTGAACGATGTGGCCTGGTCGCACACCTCGGAGCTCTTTCGCCGCCTTTCGCGCCTGCTCGACCCGCGCATCGGGCGCGGCTTGCTGCCCACCTTCAATGCTAATTATACGTGGTTGCGCTGGCCGCTCGACCACGTCTTTCACTCGGCCCACTTCCGCTTGCAGGAAATCAAGCGCCTCACCTACGTCGGCTCCGACCATTTTCCCATCTACATCCGTCTCAGCTATGAGCCCCACGGCTGGCAGGAGCAGGAAAATAAGCTGGAAGCGCCCGACGACGATGACCACCTCGAAGCCGACGAGAAGATTGAGGAAGGCCTCGACGACGTGCATACCGCCGACGACTAAGCGGAATTCGCTGCCCACTGGCAAAACCTAAAAGAGCCCTTTGCGCACAACGCAAAGGGCTCTTTTTCGAAACAGAGAATAGGCGGCTTCTCGCCGGGCTAGCGCTTCACCGTCACCAGCTCCGCCGGCATGAAATCGGTGGGGGGTACCTGGCGACCGGCGGCGCTCACGTACATGGGCCGGATGAGCACGCTAAGGCGGCGGTTTTTGCTGGTGAAATCGGTGAGGCCGGCGGCAAATGCAGCGGGCGTGCTGCCGGCCAGCTTATCGGAAGTCACATTCAGATTCACTTCCAGGGGCAGGGTTTCAATGGCCCCGGCTTCGAGCGGCATATTGAGGGCCATAGCGCCGGTGCTCAGCTCCTTGCCGTCGAGCATCAGCTTGTAGTCCATCTCTTTCAGCTGCAGGTTGACGGTGCTGGGGTTGCGGGCGTAGAGGCGCATTTTCATGCGCAAAGGCAGGTTGCCGCTTTGCAGCGCGGTTTGCAGCCTGGCCTGCTGGGGGGAGGTGAAATCGTCGGCCTGGCGCACGAACAGGATGTCCTGGCCGCCGAGGCGGGCCTCATCCACGAAATTCAGGCGGTATTGCATCTGCGAATAGGCCCGGTTCTCGCGCACCTCGTCCGTAGCCGCTTTGCCGCTGGGCGAGTCTTTCACTTTTTCGCTCACGCTGCATTGGGTGCTCGCCAGCAGCAGGGTGCCCAGGGCGAGGTTGCGAAACAGGGGGGAGAAGAATGAGGGGAAATGCATAGAAAAAATCAGAGTAAAGAAAAGAAAGCGAAAGGCGCGCAAAGCGCTCCGCTACCGGCTTGCTTACGCGAATGAAGTACGAATGGCTGAAACCGAACCGGGGAGCTGCACCCCCGGGCCAACCCGAAAGCCGGGCATTAACCTCCACCGTAGTACCGCCGGTGGCAAAGCTAACCGGCAATTGCCAGGCCGCTAGTCGGCCTGCCGCCACCAGATACGGAAGGCAGCCCAAAACATAAATGAGAGCACGCCCAGCGTCATAATGCGCAGGCCGTGCACCCGGTCGGCAGGCGAATGAGCGGGTACCTGCCGGCCATCAGCTAGTGTTTTTTTGTGGGAATACAGATGCCATCCAATAAAAAAGGCCACGATGCCCCCCAGCGCGGCCAGCAGGTAGCCCCACACGATGGAGGCGGAATGCGTGGGCTCGGGCCGCAGCTGCTCCACGGTGCGGTGCTCGCGCAGCAGCCGCACGGTGTCGGCCGATACGTCGCGGCCGCGCTGGCGCAGCAGCTGCCCGGCCAGGCTCACATCGAGCGGGCTCCATTCCTCGGGTTTCGCCAGCAGCTCAAACAGCTCGGCATCGCTGAATTTGAACAGGTAGTGGTCGGAGCTGAGGGTGGCCAGCGCGTCGCGGCTACCTTCTTCCCGCAGGCGGCGCACCCATTCGAAGTCGGCCCCGTGCAGCTTCACCACGTACGTGGCGTAGGAGCTGTGGAAGGTCATCGCCGGGTCGAAAATGGGCTGACCCGTATCAACCGCCGCCTCGAAAGGAATGCTGCGCTCCCGCAGCAGCGCCAGCAACGGCTCGGCTGCCCCGGCCGAAGGAAAGGTTTGGAAGGGTAGAAACTCCGTCATAGCAAAGTGAAAAGCGCCGCGTCAGCCGCCGCCCGGCAAAGAAAAGAAAAAGGCCGGAAGCACAAGCCGCCAGCCTTTCCAAAACGAATCTACAGTTGCGTAATCCGTCAAATCCGTTATAATCTGCGGTTCTTACTGCAAGTACACCAACGCCTGAATCGGCTCGAAGCCAGTGGGGCGGAACGCCCGGCCCGTGGCGTTCTGAAAGGTGGGGCGCACGCGCACACTCAGGCGAGCCGGCTGCCGGTTCCAGGTGCCGAAGGCGCTGGCCAGGCGTTCGGGTTTCATGCCCGCGTCCAGCACGTCGTGCACGTTGGCCGTCACCGTCAGGGGAATGGAAAGGGTTTTGCGCCCGGGTACTTCCAGTACGTCGTCGGTGGTACCGCGCGCTACTTCGCGGTTGTCGACCAGGACCTGATACTCCAACTCGTTGAGCAGCACCTGTTGCCGGTTGGGGTTGCGCGCTTCGAGCCGGAGCCGGAGCCGCAACGGCACGTTGGCATTACTGCTGGCGGCCGCCGCCAGCTGGTCGGCCTGGGCGGGGGCCAGCACCGGGCCGGCATTTTGTGTCAGGACGTTAAATCCACCGAGCTGCGCTTCGTCCAGGCCCGCAAGACTAATCGTGGTTTTGGCATAGGTGCGCACAGCTTTTCTCTCCTGGCGCAGGTTGGGTGCCGGCGGGGCAGGCTTGAGGGCATCGGTGGACGGGTATTTCGCACTGTCCTGGGTTTGGTCGCTAACCGAGCAGCTGGCCAGTACCCCGGCGGCCAGGGCGGCGCTCAATAGCCAAACGCGGGCAGAAATTACGTGCAGTGGTGAAGCCATACCTGAAAAATGCGTAGGGTGATTAGCAGAAATAATGAATGCTGGAAGATACTAGAAAACGGCACAACCCTGCACGCCGCACATCGTCCATCCGGCGAACCAGACTGCGCCAGAAGCAACGGAAAAGGCCGGAAGCACAAGCTTCCGGCCTTTCCTAAAACGAATCTGCAATTGCGTAATCCGTCAAATCCGTTACAATCTGCGGTTCAGATTACTTGCCGTCTACTTCCTCGTAGTCGACATCGGTAACGTGGTCGCCGGCCGGCTGGCCCTGGCCGCCGTCGGCCGAGCCATCACCACCGGGGAAGCCCTCACCGGGCTGGCCACCTTCGGCCCCGGCAGCGGCGTACATCTCCTGCGAGGCAGCCTGCCAGGCGGCATTGATGGCCTCCATGGCGGAGTCGATGCGGGCGAGGTCCTTGGCTTCGTGGGCTGATTTGAGGTCGGCCAGCGCGCCTTCGATGGCAGTTTTGTTGCCGCCGCTCAGCTTCTCGCCGTACTCCTTCAGCTGCTTCTCGGTCTGGAAAATCATGCCTTCGGCGGCGTTCACTTTGCCAATACGCTCGGCTTCGGCTTTGTCCGATTCGGCGTTGGCGGCGGCTTCGTCGCGCATCCGCTTGATGTCGGCATCGGTGAGGCCGCTGCTGGCTTCGATACGGATTTTCTGCTCCTTGCCGGTGCCCTGGTCCTTGGCGGTTACGTTCAGGATGCCGTTGGCATCGATGTCGAACGTTACCTCAATTTTTGGCACGCCACGCGGCGCGGGCATAATGCTGTCGAGGTGAAACTTGCCAATGGTGCGGTTCTGGCTGGCCAATGGGCGCTCGCCTTGCAGCACGTGGATTTCGACCGAAGGCTGATTGTCGGAAGCCGTTGAATAAACCTCCGATTTCTTGGTTGGAATGGTCGTGTTGGACTCAATCAAGCGGTTCATTACGCCACCCTGCACCTCGATGCCGAGCGACAGCGGGGTTACGTCGAGCAGCAGCACATCCTTTACCTCACCGGTGAGCACGCCGCCCTGGATGGCGGCACCGATGGCCACTACTTCGTCGGGGTTCACACCTTTCGAGGGCTTCTTGCCGAAGAACTTCTCCACTTCCTCCTGGATGCGGGGAATGCGGGTCGAACCACCCACAAGGATAACCTCGTCGATGTCGGAAGTGCTCAGGCCGGCGTCCTGCATGGCCTTTTTCACGGGCTCCATCGAGCGGCGCACGAGGTCATCGGCGAGCTGCTCGAACTTCGAGCGACTGAGCTTCACCACCAGGTGCTTGGGCCCGGAGGCCGTGGCGGTGATGTAAGGCAGGTTGATTTCGGTTTCGTTCGAGCTCGACAGCTCCACTTTGGCTTTCTCAGCGGCTTCTTTGAGGCGCTGGAGGGCCATGGGGTCCTTGCGCAGGTCGAGGCCCTCGTTTTCCGACTTGAACTGGTCGGCCAGGAAGTTGATGATAACCTGGTCGAAGTCGTCGCCGCCGAGGTGGGTGTCGCCGTTGGTGCTCAGCACTTCGAACACGCCGTCGCCCAGCTCCAGGATGCTGATGTCGAACGTGCCGCCACCGAGGTCGTACACGGCGATTTTCTGGTCTTTATGCTTCTTGTCCAAGCCGTAGGCCAGGGCCGCCGCAGTGGGCTCGTTGATGATGCGCTTCACGTCGAGGCCGGCGATGGCCCCTGCCTCCTTGGTGGCCTGGCGCTGGGCGTCGTTGAAGTAGGCGGGCACCGTGATAACGGCTTCGGTTACGGTTGTGCCGAGGTAGTCTTCGGCAGTCTGCTTCATCTTTTGCAGAATCATTGCCGAAATTTCCTGCGGGGTGTAGGTGCGGTCACCAATCTTCACGGCAACCGTGTCGTTGGGGCCTTTCACCACATCATAGGATACGTGCTTCTGCTCGGCGGTCACTTCGTCGAAGTGGCGGCCCATGAAGCGCTTGATGCTGGAGATGGTGTTGATGGGGTTGGTCACGGCCTGGCGCTTGGCCGGGTCGCCCACTTTGCGCTCGCCCTTGCCCCCGTCGAGGAAAGCGACAATGCTGGGGGTGGTGCGGCGGCCTTCGCTGTTGGGGATGACAACGGGTTCGTTGCCTTCCATTACGGCCACGCACGAGTTGGTGGTGCCGAGGTCAATGCCGATTATTTTGCCCATGAGAAGGGTGT
>JALYUI010000689.1 GCA_030853845.1 Bacteroidota bacterium
ACGTGGCCCCGGCCGCGCACCCCGCCGGCCCCGGCACCCGCCTCGAAGCCGAAGCCCGCGACCACGCCGGCAACGTAGCAGTGGCTACGCTGGTGCTGTAGCCGCCGGGTGGGCAAAATCCAATTCGGCCCCGTACCTCTAGGCCTGCTTATCTAGGCAAAGTATAGAGGAAGTATAGAGACAGTATAGCAACACTCCGAACCTGCCTCGGAGCCACAGTGCAATTAGCCTCGGCATGAAGTGCGCTGCCGATACCCGCCCGGCCCGAAGCAGCGCCGCGCCCGAATACCGCGCAGCGCTTTAGCATCGAACAGCGGGCGCAGGCTTCATACGCTGTGCACATCGCGCCCCCAGCCAGCGGCACCGCCCGGGAAGCTGGCGAAAGCCCGGCATCCTGGGCGGTGCCCGATGTAGGCCGCCACCGGAAGTATGGGCAGGTGCCGAAAGGTGGGTATTGGCTCGGTGACCACGCCAAAAAACCGGTTGGCATCGCCTGGGTAGCGGCAAAGTCCCTCGGCTGGCGCACCCGGGCCGGCTGGCTGGTTCACCGGTCCTTCACCCCACCGCCGCAAGTTTTGCCTGTTTAAAACTCCCGGGCGTGACGGCGGTTAATAGACGCTGCGCCAAGCGGCGGGCCACCAGCACCCCCGCCGGCCGCCGGGGGTGCTGGTGTTACCTTTGTGTGTTGTTGGGCGCGCCTGGCGGCGGCCTTCCTTTCTAACTTATGTCATTATCGACTGATTACCCCCGCTTTACTCTTGGCAGTGTCCTCACGGCCGAGCAGCGGGCTTTTTTCTCCAAATACGGGTTCCTGCATTTTCGCCCGTTCGCTTCGCCCGAATACGTACGCCAGATACTGCAAGCCACTGAGGACGTGCAAGCCCATTGGCTGGCCGAGGGCGTGGAAAAGGTGAACGGCGTGCCCATCAAGTACGGGCACGACGTGGACGGCGCGCGCATTGTGCAGCGCTTTGCCTTTGCCTCGCAGTACCACCCCGTGCTCCACGAGCTGCTCCAGGACGAGCGGTTTAAGGCCCTGTTTCCGCTGCTCGAAGCCGAAGGCGGCCGCGTGGGCGAAAACGAGAAGGACGGCCTCGTGGTGAACCATTACGTGAACGTGCCCGGCTCCGAGTTCAGCCAGATGGGTTGGCACACCGACTCGCTGCGCGACGTGTTCTACGGCAAGCGCATCGGCCCCATGCTCAACGTGGGCCTGCACCTCGACGGCACTAAGGCCACCAACGGCGGCCTGCGCGTGATACCCGCCACCCACCGCCAGGGCCTGCACAAGATGCTCTTCCGCAAGAAGTATTACAAGGATGTGTACTACGACCCCAACGAAATAGCCATCGAAACCGAACCCGGCGACCTTACCGTGCACGACGGCCGCATGTGGCACCGCGTGGCCCAGTCGCCGCTGACAGGAGCGGCCAGCCGCCGCCGCGTGATGTACGTGCCCATCATTGCCGGCAAGTACCAACCCAAGAGTGATGCCAGCCCCACGCCGTTTTACCTGCGCTTCCTGCACCTGGTAAAGTAATTCAGTTAACAGTTAACAGTTAACAGTTAACAGTTAACAGTGAGCAGTTGACAGTGAACAGTGAACAGTGTCGTTCGGTGTACTTCTGGCAACTGTTCACTGTCAACTGTTAACTGTCAACTGCTCACTGCTCACTGTTCACTGTTCACTAAAAAATGTACGCACTCGTTACCGGCGCTTCGCGCGGCATTGGCCGGGCCATTGCCCTACAGCTGGCCCGGCGCGGCTACGACCTGCTGCTGGTAGCCCGGTCGGAAGACCAGCTCACCGAGCTGGCCCGCGAAATCGGCGAGCGGCACCAGCGTCAGGCCAAAGTGCTGGCCCTCGACCTCGCCGCGCCCGCTGCCGCCGCCACCGTGACGGCCTGGGCCACGCGCGAAACCAGCCAGCTGGCCGTACTCGTCAACAACGCCGGCTTCGGCCTCTGGGGGCGTTTCGAGCAGCTCAGCCTGCCCGAGCAGCAAAATATGCTACAGCTGAACATGCTGCTGCCCGTGGCCCTCACCCACGCGCTGCTGCCGGCCCTGCATCAGGTGCCCAAAGCCTACGTGCTGAACGTGGCCAGCACCGCCGCCTACCAGGCCGTGCCCTCGCTCACGCTCTACGCCGCCAGCAAGGCGTTTCTGCTGAGCTTCAGCCGCGGCCTGCGCTATGAGCTCAAGGAGAGCAACGTGTCGGTGAGCTGCCTGAGCCCCGGGGCCACCACCACCAGCTTCGCCGACCGCGCCGGCATGGGTGCCGAACTGCAGGCTACTGCTAATAAGGTGTCGATGACGGCCGAAGCCGTGGCCGAAACCGCCGTGGCGGGCCTGCTGGCCGGCGAAGCCGAAATTATTCCCGGCGTGCTCAACAAGGTGTCGGCCGGCCTCACCAGCATCGTGCCCAAGGGCCTGGTCGAGAAAATCGCGGCCGGGATTTACGAGAAGTATCTGTAAGCTGCGCGGCGTTTCGGGTCGCCTGCCTACAACATAGCCGATGAGGGCTGCTCCATTGGAGCAGCCCTTTTTTCATGCCCGGTGGCCTCGGCGGCAGGCTCCGGGGCGGTTGGCTAATTGCGTAAGCCCAACGAAGCAATAAAGCCGCTTGATTGGGCGAAAAAGCAAGAAAATAATTATTTAATCCAAATATTCTGCTTTGCCTAAATCCAAAGCTCCTATGGGCGTCGTAGGATTCTGACGCGCCAGGAATATCAATTTCCTGTCCGGCAATTTTTTATCAGCCCGAATAGCAGCATTTAGCGGTTCAGCCGGGCCAGGTGCACTGTCTTCATTAGGGCAGTAGACGTTTTTCCCGGCTGCCCTGGCACCGGGGCGCTATGCCGCTTGCGCGGCACCTCATTCTTTATCGCTAGCCTGCCTCGTTCGCTAATAGGTCCGGATACCGCTTGCTGGGCTCTAATGTGTTGGATAATTAATTGTAAATCAGTTATTTAATTTCTTTCAATCGCTTTCGTTTGGTTCTTTTTTTTACTCTTTTTCGTTTGCTGAAACTTATGAAAAACCTTTTAAGTAAGCCTTTGCACTGGATGCTGGGCGTGGGCGCCGTCACGGCGCTTTCGGTCTGGAGCACCACGCGCCACATTCCGCTGGAGGCCAGTAGCCACCGCGAAGCCCCGATGATTGCCGACGACCCCATCGCCGACAACACGGACGTGTACGCCTTTAAGGACCCTAATAATGCGAACCGCATTATCCTTATCGCCAACTACATTCCGTTCGAGCTGCCCCAGGGTGGGCCGAACTACTCCAACTTCGGGGAGAACGTGCGCTACGAGGTGCACGTGAAAAATAGCAGCGGCACGGCGGGCGACGACATCATGTACCGCTTCACCTTCACGCACACCAACCAGGAGCCGACTACCTTCTTCAACATCCGCAACGTGGACGCCACGCCAGGGGCGGAGAACCTGAAGACGACCTACACCTGCGAGAAATTCGTGGCCGGCGTGAGCCAGGGCAACATCGTGACCAACGGCCAAGTGCCGGCCAACAACGTGGGGCCCCGCTCCATCAATAGCGGCGTGGGATTGAACGAGCCCAACTACGCCGCGTATCGGCTGAGCAAAGTGACGAACGCCACCGGAGCCGGCGGCGAGCAGGTGTTCTGCGGGCCTTCCGACGACCCGTTCTTCGTGGACCTGGGCGCGACGTTCGACCTGGCTGGCTTCCGCGTCAACAACGGTGCCCGCGACGGGCTGAGCCAGTACAACGTGCACTCCATCGCGCTGAGCATTCCGGTGGCCTCGCTGCAAAAGAGCGGCCTGGGCCTGCCCGCCGCCGGCGGCATCCTCGACGGCAACTACGTGATTGGCGTGTGGGCCTCGGCCAGCCGCCCCACCCTGCGCACGCTGAGCGCGAGCGGCGCGACGCCAGCCCCGGGTGGCGCGTACGTGCAGGTATCGCGCCTGGGCATGCCCCTCACCAACGAAGTCATCAACCCCATCGCCGACAAGGACGCCTGGAACCGCACCACGCCCTACGCGGAGGCGGCGGCCACGGACGACTACCTCTCGAACCCGGAGCTGGGCCTGTACACGGCCAACGACACGCCCGTGGGGCCGG
>JALYUI010000690.1 GCA_030853845.1 Bacteroidota bacterium
GGCCAGCAGCTGGGACGCCGCGAAATCTCAGATTGACTCAGGTGAATTGCTACCGGGCGCAGGGCCGCTTATTGCGCGGCTTTGGCGGCCGGGGCCGGCGTGGCCCTGGCCTGGGCGCGGGCTTCGGCTTTGGGGTTGCGCTCGGCGCCGTAGCCGCGCATTTCGACGGTGGGCATCAGGCCCTCGCCCGAGCGCACCACGAACAGATAATCGTACTCCTTCTCGCCAACCTGGTCGATGGGCGGCACCGCCCCGAAGTCGTCGATGAGCGAGAGCACGTTGTTGGAGTGCCCCACGATGACCACCGAGCGGCCGGGGTATTCCTTTAGAATCTTGTCGGCCAGGTCGCGGCCCCGGGCGGGGTCGTACACCTGCGGCTCGAGCTTGGTGGCGGCGGCCAGCGGGGCCAGCGTGGCCCGGGTGCGCTTGGTATCGGTGGTGAAGAGGGCGGCGGGCTGGCGCTTGGCCAGCTGCTGGCTGAGGGCGGTGGCCCGCACCCGGCCCAGGGCCGACAGCTCAGGGTCGGCGGGGTCGGTGAGGGAATCTTTTTCGGCGTGCCGGACGATGTAAATGGTGGTGACCGGAATTTTGACCTTGGTTTTATCGGCGGCCCCGGGGCCGCCCTTCACTTTCACTTTCACCTTGCCTTCGGGGGCGGGGGCGATTTGGGCCGAGCTCGGGGGCGGGGCCAGCAGCAGGAAGGAAACGACTGGCAGCAGCCAGTTGAGAAGGAATGTTTTCATTAGAAGAAGTATTGAAGTTGTAGAAGGACAATTCAGTCAGCAAAGTACGGTGAAAACCCTGACCTTTTACGTGTCTGAATTGTCAAGCTTGACCAGAACGCTTCATGCGTCGTTCAGGTGCACTTGTCGTATGTTGCGGTGGCAGCCGCGCCCGGCAAGGGGCGCAGTACCCGGCCAGCCCCGGCTCGCCGCTCCCATTTCCACCATTTTCATCGCTCCCGCGCCATGCACGTTCTGCTCATCGAAGACGAAAAAAGCCTGCACCAGGAAATGCGCCAGTTTCTGCTACAGGCGCAGTACCTGGTCGACTCGGCCTACACCTACGCCGAGGCTTCGGAAAAACTCTACGTGAGCAGCTACGACTTCGTGCTGCTCGACCTGGGCCTGCCCGGCGGCGACGGCCTCGACCTGCTCAAGGAAGCCCGCCTCAACGAAAGCCAGGAGGCATCCTTCATCATCCTTACGGCCCGCGGCGCGCTCGACGACCGGATTCGCGGCCTCGACCTCGGGGCCGACGACTACCTGCCCAAGCCATTTTCGCTACTGGAGCTCACCAGCCGCATGCAGGCCATCACCCGCCGCAAGTTCAACCTCAAGCGTCCCGAAATCAACTTCGGCCAGGGCTTCAGCATGGATGCCAACGCCCGCATCGTGCGCCACGACGGCCAGGAGGTGCCGCTCACCAAAAAAGAGTTCGACCTGCTGCACTACCTGCTGCTGCACCACGGCCGGGTGCTCACCCGCCTGCAGCTCGGCGAGCACCTGTGGGGCAACGTGCTCGAAGATGATTCCGACTCGAATTACATCGACGTGCACATCAAAAACGTGCGCAAGAAGCTGGCCCAGTTCGCACCGGCCGACTTCCTCGAAACGGTGCGCGGCATCGGCTACCGCGCGGCGGAGTAGCTTCATTTAACATTTATCAATTAACATTTAACAATCGTTCGGCTGGTGCTTTTGGCGCGGTGATGTGGCCGGCAGCGTGTTTAATTGGCGTTTGACCGGCACTTTTAGCGTAGCAGGAAAGCCGCCGGCTTGTTAAATGATAAATGTTAATTGTTAAATGAAATGAGACTCGAAGCCAAGCTGGCCCTGTTCAATGCGCTCTCGAAGCTGCTGCTGGTGCTGCTCGGGGCCTTGGTGATTCCGCCCATCGTGCAGCGCGTGGCCGTGGTGCACACCGACCTGCGCCTGCGCGACAAGCAGCACCGCGTGCTGACCCTGATGGCGCGCGTCGGCCTACAGGCCTTCGAGCAGGGCGAGCGCGCCGAAACTTTTGCCGACTACAACATCCTCAAGCAGGAATACATCAGCCTGACACCCCTGCCGAGGGGCGTGCCCCTGCCGGTCGAGCAGTTTTTTGAAGAGCCCCGGCAGGTCGACCAGCAGGTGGAGGATTTCCGGATTCTGAGTTTCGCCCGCCCGCCCGATGCGCCGGGCCAGCGGGCTTACCGGGTCGAAATCGGCTCCTCGCTCGATACCGTGGAGCTGCTCACCGACACGCTGCGCAAGCTGGCCCTGTGGGTGCTGGTGGCGGCCTCGCTGCTCACCGTGGTCACCGACTCAGCCTTTGCCCACTACCTGCTGGCCCCCCTGCGCGAGCTCACGCTGCGCAAGCTGCGCGGCATCCGGCAGCCGTCCGATTTCGAGTTTGAGCCCATCGACACCGACACCACCGACTTCCGCCGTCTCGACGACCGGCTGAACGCGCTGATGCGGCAGGTGCAGTCGGCCTTTGCCAAGGAGCGCGAGTTTATGAGCAACGTGAGCCACGAGCTGCTCACCCCGGTCAGCATTCTGCAGTCGCGCTTCGAAAACATGCTCCAGGACCGCACCCTGCCCGAAACCCACGCCCAACAGATTGTGGAGTCGCAGCGCACACTCTACCGCCTGCGCAACACGGTGCGCACGCTGCTGCTCATCGCCAACATCGAAAACGAGCAGTACCTGCGCACCGACGTGGTGCGCCTCGCCGAGGCCGTGGCCGAAGTAGCCGAGGAGCTCGACGACCGCCGCCAGCAGCGCGACCTGACCCTGACCATCGACCTGACCGGCCACGACGAGCTGCCGCTGGCCAACGCCAGCCTGCTGCACACGCTGCTGCGCAACCTGCTCTCCAACGCCATCAAGTACAACCGCCCGGGCGGGCAGATTCGGGTGGTGGGCTACGACCGGCCCGGCGGCGGCTACACGCTGCGGGTGGAAGATTCCGGCCCCGGCATCGCGGCCGAAAACCTGCCGTTCCTGTTCGACCGTTTCCGGCGCTTCCACGGCAATGCGCCCGGCTCGCCCGAGGGCTATGGCCTGGGGCTGCCCATTGCCCAAACCATTGCCAACTTCCACCGGGGCACGCTGCGGGCCGAGTCGGAGCTGGGCCGGGGCACGGCATTTATTCTCGACTTTCAGCCCCTGGCGGGCTGATTGGCTGGGTTCATGCCGGCTTCATTGGGCGCATGGTAGCTTGCGGCACTTCTTCTATCCCGCGTGCGCACTTTGTTCAAACCTTTGCTTGCCGGCCTGCTGCTGGTGTTGGTCGTCGCCCTGGGCTTCCGCCTCACTGCGCGGCACCAGGTGCCCCAGCTGGCTACCGGCACCGCTCCGGTTGTCGTGCGGAAGGCATCCGATTTGCCCCTAGTCCCGAAATCGGTGCTGCCCCGGCGCAATACCGTGCGCCCACAGCGGCCGGTTCCGACGCGGCCGCGCAAGCTGCCAGCCAGCTAAAGCCCAAAATGCTGCCTTTACTGCAAGAGTAGCTCAACAATCAGTTCTGGTTGGCCACGCCGTAATCTTCCGAAGCCACGGGCTGGGTGGGGACGGCATCCTCGGCCGGTGTGGGCAGCGGCAGCGCCCAGCCGGTACTGAGCTGGGCCAGGCCGTGCACGGCCGTGAGGTCGAACTGGCAGGGCACGATGGAAACGTAGTTGTGGGCTAAGGCCCATTCGTCGGTATCGGTGCCCAGGTCGAGGTTTTCGAAGGTGCCCATCAGCCAGTAGTAGGGGCGCTGGTAGGGGTCGAGGCGGCGGTCGAATTTCTCGGCCCACTTGGCGCGGGCCTGCCGGGCCAGGCGCAGGCCGGCAATGGGCGTGTCCGACTTCTTGGGGATGTTCACGTTGAGGGCCGTGCCGGCGGGCACGCCGTGCTCCAGGGCGTGGCGGCACACCTGGCTCACCCATTCGGCGACGTGCGAGAAGTCGGCCTGGGGGCCATACTCGCACAGCGAAAACCCAATGGCCGGCAGCCCTTCGATGGCCGCCTCGATGGCCGCCGACATGGTGCCCGAGTACAGCACGTTCACCGAGGCGTTGGAGCCGTGGTTGATGCCCGACACGACGAGGTCGGGGGTGCGGTCCCGCAGAATGTAGTGCTTGGCAATTTTCACGCAGTCGGCCGGGGTGCCCGAGCACTCGTAGGCCTCCACGTCGGGGCCGAAAACCGGGTTTCTGGTGAGGCGCAGGGCGTGGCCGATGGTAATGGCGTGGCCCATGCCCGACTGCGGCGAGTCGGGGGCCACCACCACGACTTCGGCCCCGAGGGCCAGCACGGTTTCAACCAGGTGGCGGATGCCGGGGGCAGTGATGCCGTCGTCGTTGGAAACGAGTATGAGGGGCTTTTTCACGGGGAAATGGGAAGTGGGGAG
>JALYUI010000720.1 GCA_030853845.1 Bacteroidota bacterium
GGTCGGCGGTCGGCGGGGCCGTGGGCAAAATGACCTGGGCAGCCAGGGGAGCAGCCATGAGCAGCAGCGCGAGCAGCGGCCAGGCCCGCAGCAGCGAGCACAGCAGCCGGCGCGCTCGCAGGCAGAAGAGGTTCAGCATAAGGCGAAGGTTTGGCAGGCTAACGACGAGGGTGGGAAAAAAAGTGCGCGGGGCAACGGTGGGGCGCTGACGCAGCAAAGGCTGCGTCCTACCGGGCAATCCAGATATCCACCAACTGGCCCATGCGGATGGTGGCATCGGGGCCGGCTACGGGGCGCTGGCGCACTACGGTCCCGCTCACCTGGCCTTCCAGGGCCGGCTGCTCAAATACTTCGCCCTTGGTCAGGCCCTGGCCCACGAGCAGGGTCACGGCCTCATCCTCGGGCATGTTGATGAGGTTGGGCACGGCAAAGGTCTGGTTGCCCTGGCCGTCGCCCACCACCAAATCCACGCGGGTGCCTTTGGCGATGGGCGCGCCGGGCGCTATTTCCTTGCCGTTCACCAGCTGCTTCAGCACCGCGCCGGAGGCCAGGTCGGGCACCAGCTGAATCTGGCCCACGGTCAAATCGTAGCTCTTCAGAATCAGCATCGACGCCTTCGAGGAGTTGCCTACCAGCTTGGGCATCTTGATGACCGGCGGGTGCAGCATACTCACCTGGATGTAGATTTTGCGGCCCTCCTTCACTTTTTCGCCCGGCGCCGGGTCCTGCACCAGCACCGTGAGCGGGGCGATGTTGGGGCGGTAGCTGCTGTCGTCCACGAAGTAGGCGAGGTTGCGCTCATCCAGATATTTCTCCAGGTCGGCCACGTTCATACCCGTCACTTTGGGTACCGTAATGGTCTCACCGTGGTGGGTGCTCACGGGCAGGTACACGTAGAAAAAGCCCAGCACGAGCAGCAGGCCCGCCACGGCAATGAGCACGAGGTGCTTCATCACGTCGAGCGGGGAATTGGAAGAGAGAATAGCCATTTTTTAATGGTTAATGATTAATGGTCAGTGGTTAGTGTCATTAAAGGCTGGATTGGGGAGTTGCTGAATTGCTGCTCATTAATCACTGACCATTAACCGTTAACCATTTTAGAAGCCCGCGCCTTGCCGAACTCCAGAATCCGGTCGATAAACTCGTAGGGCGTGTAGCCGGCCAGCGCCGTCTGGTGGAAGATGCAGGTGGCTGGCGTCATGCCCGGCAGCGAGTTCACCTCGATGATGAGCACCTCCACCTCGCCCTCGGGGCGCACCCGCACGAAGGCGTCGATGCGGGCGTAGCCTTGGATATCGAGCACTTCGGCCACGCGGCGCAGCACGGCCTTCACCTCGTTCGAGATGCGCTGGCGCTCCACGGGGTCCGGGTCGTAGCGGGCGGGGGTGATATTCTGGCCTTCGCCGGCCAGGAATTTCTCCTCCAGGCTCAGCACCTCACCATTGGCCAGGGCCTCGCTGGCTTCGAATACCTCGATGTCGAGCAGCCCGTCCTCATCGTAAGAGGTGAGCAGGCCGCCCGTGATTTCGAGGAAGTGGGCAGCCCCGTCGCGGCTGATAAGGGTTTCGACCAGAAAAGCTTCCTTGCGCGGGAATTCCTCCTTGAAACCCAGGCTCAGCACGGCGGCCGGGCCGGGCAGCAGGTCTTCGGCGGTGCGGAAAATCAATTGGCTGAAGGCTTCCAGCTCCGCGCGGTTCTTGATTTTTTTCACCGCCGAGGAGCAGCCGTCGTCGGCCGGCTTGGCGATGAAGGGGTATGGAAACTGCGTTTCGAGGGTGCGGTAGAAGCTTTCGGCGTCGGCCAGCCACTCCAGCTTGGGGGCCATGCGGTGGCCGGCCACCAGCAGGCCGGCCTCGCGCAGGCGCTGGTTGGTGGCGAACTTGTTGATGGTGATGCTGCTGCTGGCCACGCCCGAGCCGTTGTAGGGCAGGTTGAATTTCTCCAGCTCCTGCTGTAGCGCGCCGTCCTCGCCCGGGCGGCCGTGCAGGGCAATAAACACCTCGTCGACTATGCCGGCCAGCTCCTCGAACGAGATGCGGCGCGGCTGGGCCAGCGCCTGCCCGGCGTAGGTGCTGGTAATTGCACTGGCCTCCCGCCGGATGCGGGCCAGGATGGGATGCGGGGTCTCGCCGGCCTCCGCATGCTCAATCTTCTCGCGGATGTCGTCGGCATTATCCTTCAGCATCACGTTCACAGGCAACACGTAGAGCTGGTGCTCCTGCGCCGAGCCGGTGAGGAACACCGGTACCGGCGCGTACTTGGCCGACGAGCTGAGCTTCTCGAAAATGTTGCGCCCGCTCTCCACCGAAATATGGCGCTCGGACGAGTAGCCGCCCATTATCACGGCCACCCGGATGCGCTCGGTGGCTTCGTGTCGGCGGCCGGCCACGGCGGCATCGAGCTGCTGCAATAGCTGCCCCAGCTTCACGGGGCGCAGGCCGGCGCGGCGGCGGGCCGCCAGCGAGGTGCGGATAAGGTAGGTGAGGAACTGGCTGGGGTTGAGCCCGATTTCGGCCGCCTGGTGGAAGAAGAACGAGGCCGGCAGCATGCCCGAAGTCGTGTTCGGGTCGTTGAGAAACAGCTGGCCATCGTGCCCCACAAAGCCATCTAACCGGGCATACACCTGGAAGC
>JALYUI010000730.1 GCA_030853845.1 Bacteroidota bacterium
GCGTCGCGCCGCCCTCACCCCCGAGCAGCGCAAGATGCAGAACCAAGGCATCCGCGAAGCATTCGCCAGCATGAGCACGGCTTGGATGGACCGCATGGCCAGCTCGCCGGCCCAGTTGCGCGAGAAGATGACGCTGTTCTGGCACGGGCACTTTGCCTGCCGCGTGCGCCAGCCCGACAACGCCCTGCGCCTGCACAACACCACCCGGCAGTATGCGCTGGGCAAATTCCCCGAGCTGCTGCTGGCCGTGAGCCGCGAGCCGGCCATGCTGCAGTTCCTCAACAACCAGCAGAACCGCAAGGAGCACCCCAACGAAAACTTCGCCCGCGAGGTGATGGAGCTGTTCACGCTGGGCCGCGGCAACTACACCGAAGCCGACGTGAAGGAGGCCGCCCGCGCTTTCACCGGCTGGGGCTACGACGGGCAGGGCAACTTCCGGTTTCGCGAGCGGGAGCACGATGCCGGCCCGAAAACCTTTCTGGGCCGCACCGGCAACCTCACCGGCGAAGACGTGCTGCGCATCATCCTGGAGCAGCCGGCTGCCGCTACGTTTCTGACCACGAAAATCTACTGCTTCTTCGTGAACGAGGTGCCCAATCCGGCCCACATCGAGCCGCTGGCCGCCGCCTTCCGCCACAGCGGCTACGACGTAGCCGACCTGCTGGAGCGAATGTTCTCGGCCGACTGGTTCTACGACTCGGCCAACGTGGGCACCCACATCAAGAGCCCCGTGGAGCTGCTGGCCGGCATCCGCCGCACCCTGAACGTGCGCATCGACAACGACCAGCCGCTGCTGGGCTACCAGCGGGCGCTGGGCCAGAACCTGTTTCAGCCCCCCAACGTGGCTGGCTGGCCCGGCGGCCGCAACTGGATTGATTCGTCGTCTCTGCTGCTGCGCCTGCAATTGCCGGCCATCCTGTTCAGAAACGCCGAATTCGCGGTTTCTCTCAAGCAGGACGAAAACGACATCGACCCCAACCAGACCCGGGCCGAGCGCACCGTGCGCCCCGGCGCGGGCGCCCACCTGCCGCTGGCTCCGCTGCAACAGCTGCTCGGGGCCACGGTCGCCGCGCAACAGCCCGCGCAGCTTAGCGCCTTCCTGCTGCAAGTACCCATCCGGCCCGAAAACCTACGGTTGGTAGAGCAGGCCGCCGCCCAAAAAGAGCCCACCGAAGCCCTGCGCACCACGCTGGTTAGCCTGTTGAGCCTGCCGGAGTATCAGTTGGCGTAAGCGGGTGGTTTAATTTAAAAGCTCGTCATGCAGAGCGTAGCGAAGCATCTTGCGTGTGGTAGTAATTCAATGTTCCGCTTTCATGATTAGCTACCCGAGGCAAGATGCTTCGCTGCATGGCGTTCTGACTTTCACTCCCCGCCGTTTTATTCCCTATCCCTTTTCCCCTATCCCCGACCATCATGCCGACCTCCCGCCGCGAATTCCTGCGTACCTCCGCCCTGGCCAGCACGCTGCTGCTGGTGCCTAAGTTTCTGCACGCCCTCGACCGGGGGCCGGGGCTGGCCGGCCTGCGCGATGCGCCGGGGGCGCGCCGCTTGATTGTGGTGCAGCTCAGCGGTGGCAACGATGGGCTGAATACCGTTATTCCCTACCGCAACGACCTGTATTACAAGGCCCGGCCCACGCTCGGCATCAAGGAAAGCGAAGGCATTCTGGCCCTGGACAAAGACCTGGGCCTGCATCCGGCGCTCAAGGGCCTGAAGGGCCTCTACGACCAAGGGCAGCTGGCGGTGCTCAACGCCGTAGGCTACCCCAACCCCGACCGCTCGCACTTCCGCTCGATGGATATCTGGCAGAGCGGCTCGGGGGCCGACCAGGTGGTGAGCACTGGCTGGCTGGGCCGCTACCTCGATTCGAATTGCCCCGATTGCCAGCGCCCCTACAACGCCCTCGAAATCGACGATACCCTGAGCCTGGCCCTGAAGGGCAGCCAGCGCAAGGGCCTCGCCCTGAAAAACCCCGACAAATTCCACCAGCTCACCCAGAACCGCCTGTTGAGTAAAGTGAGCCAGGAAACCGCGCCCGCCCACCAGGCCCAGGTCGACTACCTCTACAAGACCCTGGCCGAAACCGCTTCCTCGGCCGACTACCTGTACGACAAGTCGAAAATCTACAAGTCCGGCGTGACCTACCCCAACTCCGACTTCGGCAAAAACCTGAAAACCACCGCCGAGCTTATCAACTCCGGTGTGGAGTCACGGGTGTTTTACCTGGCCCTGAGCGGGTTCGACACCCACGTGCGCCAGCACGAGCAGCAGCAGCGCCTGTTCACCGACCTTGGCGACGGCCTGGCCGCCTTGGCCGACGACCTGCGCCAGCACGACCAGTGGAACAACACGCTGGTCATGGTTTTCTCGGAATTCGGCCGCCGCGTGGGCCAGAACGCCAGCAACGGCACCGACCACGGCACTGCCAACAACGTGCTGCTGGCCGGCGGCGCGCTCGGCAAAAAGGGCGTCGTGAACGACGCGCCCAACCTGGCCGACCTCGACCAGGGCGACCTGCGCCATCAGCTCGACTTCCGCAGCATCTACGCCAGCGTACTCAAAGACTGGCTAGGGGCCGACGATACCGCCATTCTGGGCACCGGTTTCGCGCGGCTGAGTGGTTTGGTGTAGGGTAATAGTCGGACGCCACCGGCGTAGAACTGCGGCAGAGCCGGCGAGGTGTGGAAACCAACGCATAATTTCCGGCGGCGTGGTAGTTTAGGGACGAATTTATCCCTTCTCATTTCTATCACGCTGCATGACGCCGGCCCTCTATCCTCCCAGCCCGGCTTCGGTGCCAGCTGGTTTCACCCGCCCTTCGGGCCGCTACATGGGGCTGGTGGTCGCCATGCTGGCTAGCATCGTGCTGTTTGTGGCCTTATACCTGCTGCTGCTGGCGGCCGCGGCCGGGCTGGTGTACCTCACGCTCACGCTGCATTTCGACAGCTACGGGCTGTGGACGGGCCTGTTTCACCTGGGCTGCGTGGTGGGGGCGCTCATGCTGGTGGCTTTTCTGGTAAAGGCCGTGTTTAAGCGCAGCCCGGCCAGCCAGCTCAGCCAGCACCCGCGCCTCAACCCCGAAGCGCATCCGGCGCTTTTTGCCTTCGTCGACCAGCTTTGTGCCGAAGCCGGGGCCGACCGCCCCAAGTACATCTGCGTGAGCTCGGACGTGAATGCGGCGGTGTTTTATGAGCATCCCACGCTCAGCCTGTTCTGGCCCACGCGCAAAAACCTGCTTATCGGCCTGGGCCTCGTCAATGGCCTCAACCTGACGGAATTCAAGGCCGTGCTGGCCCACGAGTTCGGTCATTTCGCGCAGCGCAGCATGCGCCTGGGTACCTATGTGAACACCGCCAGCCGCCTGATTCACGACATGGTGTATGAGCGCGACAAGTGGGACGACATGCTGGTGCAATGGCGCGCGCTCGACATTCGGGTATCGGCGGCGGCGTGGCTGATTACGGGCCTGGTCTGGACAGTGCGCAAGCTGATGCAGCTAGCCTACCAGGGCATCCATCTGGTGCATGCGTCGTTATCACGCGAGATGGAATTTCAGGCCGACCGCGTGGCCGTGCGCCTGGCCGGCTCCGATGCCATGTGCCAGGTATTGTACCAGTTGGCACCCGCCAGCCAGGCGCTGGGCATGGCCACCGGCCAGCTCGGCCTGGCTTTGGAACACCAGTTGGCGACAGACGACGTGTTCTACCATCAGTCGCTGTACTTGGCCGAAAACCTGGCCCAGCGCGAGCAGCCGGTGCCCGTAGCACCCGGCGAGCCGCGCCGCCTGTTCCGGCCCGACGAGGTGAACGTGGTGGCGATGTACGCCAGCCACCCGGCCGACTACCTGCGCGAGGAGCACGCCCAGGCTATTCCCGTGCCCGGCCCCACCGACAACCGCTCGGCCTGGCTGCTGTTCAACAATGCCGCCGAACTGCGCCGCACTGTGACGCAGCGCCTCTACCCCGAGTTTGCGCCCGGCAAAGTGCCCGAAGTGCGCCCCGCCGCCGAGGTGGAAGCATTTCTGGCCGTCGAGCGGGCCGAAATGGCTTACCACCCCATGTACGGCGACACTTACGAGCAGCGCATCATCACCCTCATCAACCCCGATAAGCTGGCTGAGCTAGTCGATATCGCCATGCTGCCGCCGGGTACGCTGGCGGAGGCCCGCGCCGCCCTCTTTGGCCCGGCACTGCAGGCCCGCACCGCAGCCCAAGCCACTCGCCTGGCCGATTTGCAGAAGCTGGCGTTGTTCCGGCAAGGCCAAACCAAAGACCCGTTTTTTACCGTAGCCGGCACCCGCTACCCGGCCGCCGAAGCCGCCACCGTGGCCACCCACCTGGAGCGCGAAAACGAGCTGTACCACGCCGAATGCGGCGATTTTGACCGCCAGACGGCCCTCCTCTATCATCACCTTTTTGCCCAGGCACCAGCCGCACAACGCGAAGAATGGCTTACGCGCTTCCGTTTCCAGTTCGGCATTCAGCGGGCCTACGAGGCGGCGCGGAAGGTTGATGCCGAATTCGGTCGGCTGATTGTTCAGATTCAGCAGCAGGGCCAGATTCAGCAGGCCGATGTGAGCCGCTACGTATCAGAATTCGAGCAGTTGCGCCTGTTGCTGGAGGGTGCGCTGACTGTGGCCGAGACGGTGCCCATGCTGCCGCTGGCGCATCTGGAGGGCTTTGCCAACCTGGCGGCCTTCGTGCTGCAGGACCGGCAGCTGCCCAGCTATGCCACCTTCACCAACGAGTGGATTAATACGTTCCTGAACGTGGGCAGCCTGACCGAGGAGCGCCTGCGCCGGCTCTATTTCAAAAACCTGGGCGTGCTGCTGCGCCTGCAGGAAGCGGTGTAGATGCCCCCCTCGGGACATCTCTACATCAACTCTCGGTATTCCATCATCATGAAAACCCTGCTTACAAAAATTATTATTGCCGCTGCGCTGTCGCTTGCAACGTCGTCAGTGGCTTTGGCTCAAACGGAACCGGCTTTAGCGCCATATCGGGGCCCGCGCTACCCCGGTGGCCCCGACTCGCTGCGAGCCTTGCTGGGCCGGGCCATCCGCCACGCGGCCTCGCCCGTCGTGGGCCGCATGCTGGTGCAGTTCGAGCTGACGGCCGACGGCCAGCCCACCAACTTAACCCTGATTCGACCACCCGACCCGCTCAGCAAGCCGCTGGTGGAAGCCACGGGCCGGGCGCTGGATTACATCGAAGCCCACATGCCGGCCTGGCAGGCCCAGGCCGCCGGTGCCGCCCGCGCCAGATGCCCGCCCGCCTGGCCCCTCGCAAATAAATCTATTAATTGACTTTCCGGCTCCCGGTGCGCCCGCCCAGCCCTACGCTTATGCTGATGAAAACCCGGTGTTTGGTACCGTGGGTGACGTGTTGCGGCAGCAGTTTAAGTCCGAACGCTACGTGAAGCAGCTGCTGGCCGACTCTGCGAAGCTGACTAAACTCCGGACCACGCCCGAAGGCCTGCGCCAGGTGATGCAAATGCTCGTGCGGTATCCGCCAGAAGCACTGCGGGCGCAAGAGCAGGGCATCGTGTATGCCCACTTCGAAATCGCGGAAAATGGTACCATTGAGCAGCGCGAGATATTGGGCAGCGCCGGCCGCGCGCTCGATGCCGAAACGCGCCGCGTGCTGGCGCTGCTGCCCAACGCCACTACGCCGGCGCTTGTGCAGGGCCGGCCCGTGCGCCTGAGCTATGTGCTGCCCCTGAAGTTCGTAATCCAGACAATGCCGGGCCAGCAGTTGCTGGCGCGAATACGCGGCCGTTAGCGGGAAGCTGCCAGCTGCCGGATGTGGCCTTGCCACCGACTTAAAAAGCCACCGCCGCCTGCAAGCGCACGGCTGGCGCGTGCCCGCGAGCGGAGGCACTGCCAGTAGTTTGCCCACCAAAACGATTGTCGGCACTTCGGTAGCTGCGGCGGCCCGCGAAGCCCTCGTAATACAGCTCAGAGCCGATGTAGAGGCGCGAAACAACCCGAACTGAGGCCCCGATGCCGGCCGAAGTCCCCAGCGTGCGCGTGGTTTGGGTAGTAGTGTAGTCGAGGCAGCCGCAGAAGCCGCCGGTGTAGCGGCCCTCGGCGCGGGTGTGATGGTAAGCCACGTCCAGAAAAGTATATAGCCAGGGCAGTTGCGGTAGCACGGCGTACTGCCCGCCCAGGCGCAGGCCCAGCGTGCGGCTGGTGTTGGGTCCGGTCAGGCAGTCGGCGCAGTTCTGGTCGGCAGGCGTTGTCTGCTGGCCGAAATTCAGCCCCACCCGCCCGCCTAGCCGGCCCGGCTGGTAGCGCGCAAACAGGCCCGGCTGCACCTGAAGCCGGGGCTGGGCCGGCGCGGTCCCAGCCAGGTGGCTGCCGGCCTCCACTCCCACGGCCCAGGGCCGGGCCGGGGCTGGGGCCGAAGTCTGAGCCGAAGCGCTCAAAGCAGTGCCGAGAATGGAGGGAATCAGTAGGGATTTTTTCATGACCTGGAAAGGAAACAATGGTTTCGCAGGAAGCGAAAGAAACGAGTTTGCGTCGATGACCGGCTTTGCCCGGTTCGGGTTGCACCACCAGCCCGCCTGGCCTAACATGGCTTGAGCGATTCCTCGCATCCCGCCCGCTTTTCGCGCCCGCCGCCGGACCTTTACGCCCGTCCATGATACCGCTGCCCACCCTCTACTACTTCCTGTGCTACGCCTGGAACCGCTTGCCCGAGCCGGCCGTGCTGCGGACCAGCGAGGCCACGCCGTTTGCCCGACCGCTGGGGCTGCTGGCCCAGGTGCTGCTACATGCTACCCGCCGCCGGTTGCGCACCGGCCTGCCGCGCCGTTTTCAGGCCCACGAAGCCGAGCTCACCAGCCTGCGCGGTCGCATCGAGCTGGCCCCCAGCCTGGGGCGCGGCCTGCTGGCCCAGGGCCGCGCCGTGTGCACCTTCGATGAGCTAAGCCCCAACCAGCCGCTGCACCAGCTGCTGGCCGGCACCCTGGCTGCCCTGGCGCCGCACCCCGGCCTACCCCTGGCGCTGCGCCGCGAAGTAAGCGCGCTGCGCCGCCGCCTGCCCGCCAGCGTGGTGCCGCTGGTACCCGCCGCGCCCGTATTCGCAGCGTTGCGACGGCAGCAGCTGGCAGCGGCCGACGCTTTCTTGCTGCACCTGTGCGAGCTGATTTTTGATACGTCGCTGCCCGCGCCGGCCGAAGGCAGCCGGAGCCGCTTCACCGATTTTCGGCGCGATGAGCGGCTAATGGCGCGGCTGTTTGAGCAGGCCGTGCGCAATTTTTACCGCCGCGAGCAGCGCCAGTACCGCGTTTTTGCCGAAACTATTGCCTGGCAGGCCGAGGCGGCCCACGCACCCGACCTGGCGCTGCTGCCCACCATGCTCACCGATACTACCCTCGACAGCCCCGCCCGCAAAATTATTCTGGATACCAAATACTACGCCGCCGCCTTGCGCCCGCGCTACGACCAAGTGCGCCTCATTGCGCCGCACCTCTACCAGCTTTTTGCCTACCTCCAAAACCTGCGCCCTACCCCCGGCCAGGCGCTCGAAGGCATTTTGCTGTACCCGGCGGCCACAGCGGCCGTGGATGTGCGCTACACGCTGGGCGCCCACCCGGTGCGCATCGCCACGCTCGACCTGCACCAGCCCTGGCTGGGCATTGCCGCCGATCTGCTCTCATTAATCGCCTAACTGACAACACATAAAAAAGGCCTGCGCAGTGCTGCGCAGGCCTTTTTTGCACCGATAATTACTGCCGGGCCAAGCCCGGCGGCAATTACTTCTTCTCGGTCGAAGTAGTAGTGGTGGTACCAGTCGTGGTGGTTGCACCAGCAGCAGGAGCCATAGCACCGTCAGCAGCAGGAGCAGCAGCAGCGTCAGCAGCAGGAGCAGTCGACATAGTAGCCGTCGAGTCCGTAGAGGTGCTCATGGTCGACTCAGTACCAGCGGGAGTAGCGGTAGTGGTTTCGGTAGTAGCGGTTTTAGACTCGCAAGAAGCCAGGCCGATAGCCAGGAACAGGGCAGATACTTTCAGAACGTTGTTCATCTTGAGGTAAATTTGAAAAGGGGTTTAACAGAAATCTGCCCTTAATGCCGCTGCTACGTTTAGGTAACCCGGTGGTTGCAAAAAAATATTTAAAAAAATCTCATGGGTTACTAATGCCCGTTAGTCTGCATTAAGCCCCGAAGCGAATGAACATGGATAGCACTACGGCGCTGGCCGCCGACGCTCAGCTCATCAAAGCCATTCAGGGTGGCGACGAGCGGGCGCTCAGCCAGCTTTACCGCCTGCACTGGCCGATGGTTTCGCACTTCGTGCTGCAGAATAGCGGCTCGGAAGACGATGCCCGCGATGTATACCAGGAAGGCGTGATGGTATTTTATGAGAAGGTGCGCGAAGGCTCTCTGGAGCTGAACTGCCAGATTAAAACTTACCTCTACGCCGTGTGCCGCCGCCTGTGGCTCAAGCGCCTCACCTCCAAAAGCCGGCTGCACGGTGTGCGCCTGCTCGATGAGGAAGAATACGGCCCCTACCTCAACACCGGAGCCGAAGACGATGTGCAGGAAGCGGAGGAGCGCGACCGGCGCTTTGCCACCATGAGCGAGGCGCTCACCCACCTGGGCGAGCCCTGCCGCTCGCTGCTCGAGGGCTTTTACCTGCTCGACAAATCGATGCTTGACCTTACGGCGGAGCACGGCTATACCAACGCCGACACCGCCAAAACTCAGAAATATAAGTGCCTGACACGCCTGAAGAAGTTATTTTTTGCCAGCTATAAAGAAGCATAATCCATTTGTACTTGCGAGCGTGTTGCGCAACACGCTCGCAAGTACAAATGAGAATA
>JALYUI010000742.1 GCA_030853845.1 Bacteroidota bacterium
GCTTATAGCAGCCGCGCCAGTACTGGGAGTAGCACCACTGCCCACCCAGCGAGTCCGAGGCCAGCACGTAGGAGTGCCGATGGTCGGCACCTCCCCCGCCCAGGCGCAGGCTGTCGCGCAGCACCCGGCCGGCAGCCGGTCCGCGCACGGTCAGGCCCAGGCGCAGGTCCTGCGTGGCCCACTGGCGGCTGCCATCGCGGGCCGTGAGGGGGATAAAATTGTCTTCGTTGCCGGCCGGCAGCCAGCGGCGCAGCTCATGTACCTGGTTGTCGGCCCCCGCCTCAAACCAGGCGCTGGCGCTGAACAGGCGCAGCGGCACCGTGCCGGGCACGGGCACCATGTAGGAGCGGGTGACGATGCGCCGCCGGGGCGGCCCGGTCGGGGCCAGCTGCACCACGCCCGGCTGCAAGTCGTCGGAGTAAAAGGCGCGGGCCGGCCAGTTGGCCTGCCGCAACGACAGCCACACGCCCGACGCGGTGCCATCGGGCTGAAAAAAATAGGCCCCGCCCCCCAAATGGCGCGGGGTGCCCACGCACCGGTAGGCCGGGCCGGCTGCCGCCAGCACGGCCACGGCATCGGCCCCGTAGCCCACCCACAGCTGGCCCGAGCGGGGATGGCAGAACAAGGTGGTAATGTTGGGATAGGTGGTGCCGGGCGGTGCGGGCAACGGAACCGCCCGCAGTTGCCCCGTCCGGATTTCCAGGCAAAACAGCCCCGCCTCCGCGCCAATCCACAGGTGGCCGCTACCGTCCAGGGCCAGGGCCTGCACCAGCCGCTCGGGCGGTAGCGGGCTGCCGGGGCGCAGCAGCCGGCGCAGAGCCATCAACTCGTACCCGTCGTAGCGAAACACGCCTTCGTCGGTGGCTACCCAGCTAAAGCCGGCGGCATCAAACAGCTGCTGCTTCACCAGCAGCTGGCTCAGGATGGGGTCGCGCTGCCAGCCCTGCGCAGTGGAGCGGGTGGCGCTTCCCAGAACCAGCAACACAACCCCCAACAACACCCGCCAAAAAAACATGAGGAAAAATTGCTATGAAGGTAGATTAGGGTTTAACCTAAGTTGCGGAATAGTATGTAGCGGGGAAATAGTCCGTCCCGGCCGGGAACAGCTGGGCTTTAAGTGGTCACGCATAAGCGGACGGCAGGTGAGCAGGACGTTCGAACGACTACGATTACTTGTCCACGCGTACTGGAGTCTTCGACCACACTAATCCCCGGAACACCCTGGTATAGCATGGAGTAGCAATGTACTGCTTCATCGACGATTGTCGGCACTTTACGCGCCCGCGTGCCCCGCACCCGCCTGGGCAGGCAGGCCGCGCACGGCCCAGCGCAGGTTGGTGGCCTCGTGCAGGCAGGCGGCGCAGCGCGCTTCGAGTGGGCCGGCTTCGCTGGGGCCGGGCGGCGGCGCGGTGGGCAGCGGCGCGGCCGCATCGTCCACCATGTGCTGGGTGAAGGGGGCCAGCCGCTCGCTCACGGCCAGGGTGAGGGCGCGGCGGCCGGCTTCGAGGTGGCCCACCAGCGACTCGGCCACGCCCAGCAAGGCCGCCAGCTCGTGCTGCCGCAGGCCGTAGTAGGCCCGCACCTGCGCCAGCAGGCTTTGGAAATGTTTGGTGGTACGGCCCATGCGGAAAAGATGTAGGGAAAAATAAGTGGGCAAAAAAATACCCTACAACAAGTGTAGGGTATTTTTCCCGAATAATTTTATTCCCTACACTTTTTCGCGGCGGGTGCCCTCCGCGTGCCCCGCCGCCCTATCTTTGGACTGGGCCGCCCTACCCCGGCCTTTTTTCTTTTCCGACATGCCCGAACTCACCTGGCTTGGCAAAGATGCCATCCGCCACCACCACCTGGAGGTGCCCTACCGCCCCTTCGTGCCCACTGCTACTTTCACCCGCAACCCCGCCCGCGCCGGCGGCGGCTTCCGCCTCAACGGACCCCTAGCCAACCACTACCCCGACTTCGTTGCCCACACCGCCAGGGGCAATACCCTGCTCATCGAAACCAAGGGCGACCACCTCAACAACGACGACAGCGCCTACAAGCGCCGCCTGGGCGCGGCCTGGGCCACGGCCGCCGGCCGCCACTACAAATACTACATGGTGTTCGACAAGCTGGAGGTAGCCGGCTCCCAGCGCCTGGCCACCTTCCCCGACCTGCTGGCCGCGCTGTAGCCGCCGCCGCACGGGGTGGCCGCCACCTGCGGCAATCCGGCGGCGATGTAGGGTATTTTTCAATTAGCGGATTATTCCCTACAACTATTGTAGGGAATAATCCGCTAATTGAAAAATACCCTACAGATTTGAATTGGGTCGTTCAACGGCTCCCCGCCGAACGAGACGTAAAACGCCCCGCGCACCAGTCGGTACGCGGGGCGTTTTGGTGTGGCTCCCCCTCTCCCAAAGGCTTCGCGCTTCAAGCGAACCGGGGGCCGGCCCCGTGGGGGTGTCGTGAGGTGAGGTTACCGCCGGCGGCGCGGCTTTTCCTCCTCGTCCTCGTCCTCGTCGTCATCACCAAACGTGGGCATGGTGAACATCGAGGAGAGCAAATCCTTAAACTGCGCGCCGCCGGTGAGGCGATTGCGCGAAATCAGGCTGTGCTCGCTCAGGCCGTGGAGCAGGAATTCCATGAGGAAGTAGGTGTGCTCGGGGCTTTCCTTGGGGTGCAGCTCGGTCACGATGTCGCGCAGGCCGGGCACCTGGTCGAGGGCTTTTTTATAATCGGCGGTGCTGGCATCATGCAGCAGGTCGAGGGTGTGGCCGTTGCCGAACCACTCCTGGGTGGCCTTGTAGGGCGAGACGCGGTTTTTGAGCTTCTTGCTCTTGTCGGGGTCGGGGAAGTAGTGCAGGAACAGGGTGCGGATGGCCTTGCCCATGAGCTTCTCAGCCACGATTCCGGCCCCCTCCTGCTCGCCCTCGTACACCAGCTCCACCTTGCCGGTGATGGCGGGCACGGCCGAAATGAAGTCGCCCACGCGCACGTAGGTGTTGGCTTCGCCGTTCACCAGGGCGCGGCGCTCGGCCCCGGCAATCACCTGCTCATAGGCCGAGATGGTGAGGCGGGCCGACACGCCCGACTTGGCATCGACGAACTCGGAGCCGCGCGCCTCCACGGCCACCTGCTCCACGAGGTCGTGGATGACTTCGTTGCTGGTCACCATCCCGCGCTGCTCGTCTTTGATGCGGGCTTCCTGCTTGGTGATGCGCTTGCCGATTTCGATGGACTTGGGGTAGTGCGTGATAATCTGGGCATCAATCCGGTCCTTGAGCGGCGTTACGATGCTGCCCCGGTTGGTGTAGTCCTCCGGGTTGGCCGTGAACACGAACTGGATATCGAGCGGCAGCCGCACCTTGAAGCCGCGAATCTGAATGTCGCCTTCCTGCAAAATATTGAACAGCGACACCTGGATGCGGGCCTGCAAATCGGGCAATTCGTTAATCACGAAAATGCCCCGGTGGGCGCGCGGAATCAGGCCGAAGTGAATCACCCGCTCGTCGGAATACGGCAGCTTGAGGGTGGCCGCTTTGATAGGGTCGGCATCGCCGATGAGGTCGGCTACGCTCACGTCGGGGGTGGCCAGCTTCTCGGTGTAGCGGTCGTTGCGGTGCATCCAGGCCACGGGGGTGTCGTCGCCGTGCTCGGCAATCAGGTTTTTGGCAAACACCGACAGCGGCTGCAAGGGGTCGTCGTTGAGCTCGGAGCCGGCCACCACGGGCATGTACTCGTCGAGCAGGGTGATGAGCAGGCGGGCGATGCGGGTTTTGGCCTGCCCGCGCAAACCCAGCAGGTTGATGTGGTGCCCGGCCAGAATGGCGCGCTGCAACTCCGGAATCACGGTTTCGTCGTAGCCGAAGATGCCGGGAAAAACGTCTTCCTTGTTTTTGAGTTTCTGAATGAGGTTGGCCCGCAGCTCTTGCTTAACGGTGCGGGGCTGGTAACCACTGGCGCGGAGCTGGCCCAGGGTGCGGATGGTTTCGTGCTGCATAAAGTCGGTTACGAGGAAAGGGATTTCCCGGCTTGTTTAACCGCGAAGGGCGGGCGGAGGTTCAGGCCGGCGGGAATGTCGGCCGGCGGCGGGTATCTTGAGCGGGCTTAAAAAAAGAACGTCATGCAGAGCACAGCGAAGCATCTTTACCGCGTAACTAATCCTTTCGATTG
>JALYUI010000770.1 GCA_030853845.1 Bacteroidota bacterium
ATGTTGATGAGCGACGACTTGCCCACGTTGGAGCGGCCGATGAAGGCGTATTCCGGCAGGGTGGGGGCCGGGCACTGGTCGGCCCGGGAATTACTGGTCAGAAATTGCGCGTCGCGGATGAGCATAAACAGGTACTAAGCTAAAACAATCGAAAATCAATGTCCGCAAAATTACGTCGGAATGGCGGCGGCGGCCGTAGACAGAAAAAACAACAACTTCGTGGCTATTTCATTGATGCGTCTATATTTGCGCAGTCCGCTCGCCTGATTGGTCGCGGCAAAGTGCTGTATTTACCCGTTGCCTATATGGCCGATATTTCGCCTAAAAGCCCTTTTCGTAAGCAAACAGCCTATCTTTGCCCGCCTTTCGCCGGTCCGGTTAGGGCCGGTAATGGTCAGGTGGCAAACGGTTACCTTCTGCCTTTTCTGGCATTAAGCGCTAACCCTGACGTTATTTTTCAGTATAAGCCCACAATTGCCCGTTTGTCCGGCGCATGCCAGCTGGGACGCACCCTCTTCTAATAACCCCTTCAGAATCTTTTTTTCTCAAACATCTCCTCCAATGGACAACTTATCCAGAAGGTTACTGCAAGCGTCGTGCGCCGTTGCCCTCACTGCCAGCATGGCTGCCCCGGCTCAGGCGCAAAGCTCGCGCAAAGACCTCAAGACCGGCAACAAGTTCTTCGAGCAGGAAAACTACCGCGCGGCCATTCCTTACTATGAGAAGGTACTGGCTAAGGACCCCAACAATGCCAAGGCGCTGTTCAACGCCGGTATTTCTTACATGTCGTTCGACAAGGAGAAAGCCAGTGACTATATCTACAAAGCCCAGAAGCTGAAGCCGAAGGTGTCGAAGGACGTGGAGTACTGGCTTGGTCGCGTCGACCACCTGAACTACAACTTCGACGAGGCCATTGCCCACTTCCAGGCCTACAACGCTACGCTGAAGAAAAACGACCAGCGCAAGGAAGAGTTGGCGCAGCTGATTATGCACAGCAAGAATGCCAAGGTGCAGTTTAACTCGCCGAAGGACATCTTCGTTAAAAACCTGGGTCCGACCATCAACACGCAGTACTCGGAGCACAGCCCGGTTATTTCGTCGGATGATAAAATCCTCATTTTCACCTCGCGCGGCGACAACGTTACGGGTGCCAACGGCAAGCCGTCGGACTCGAAGAACAAGAGCATCGCGGCCGATGGCGAGTACTACGAAGACATCTTCGAGGCTACCCGCATCGACGACGAGAACTGGCAGAAGCCCCGCTCGCTGAGCGGCGTGCTGAACGGCAAAGGCCACGATGCCTCGATTCAGCTCTTCGACAACGACACGAAGATGCTGATGTACCGCAACGACAACAACGGCGATATTTTCGTGACTGATAAGTCGGGTGGCGACTGGACGGCTCCCAAGCCGCTGGATGGTAACATCAATACCAAAGCCTTCGAGTCAGATGCTTTCATTACACCCGATGGCCTGACCATCTACTTCTCGACCGGTAAATACTCGGAAGACGGTACGCTCGACCTGTACATGTCGACCCGCACCTCGACGGGTACGGACTGGGGCACGGCCCGCACGCTGGGTGCCAACATCAATACCAAGTTTGATGACGACAGCCCCTTCCTGAGCAAGGATGGCAAGACGCTGTACTTCTCGTCGCGCGGCCACAACACCATGGGCGGCTACGACATCTTCAAGTCGGATTACGACGAGGCCGGCCGCAAGTGGGGTCCGGCGCAGAACATGGGCTACCCCATCAACACGCCCGATGATGACTCGTACTACCGCCTCAGCCCCGATGGCTCGTACGCCTACCTGAGCTCGTACCGCATTGGCGGCTACGGCGAAAAGGACATCTACACTATCAACTACATCAAAAACGCCAACATCATCGGCAAAGTGTTCTCGAAGAAGGACAGCACGACGGTGATTCCCGGCGTAGAGCTGGTGTTCAACGGCCAGCAGGCCGACAAAACGGCCCTCAGCTTCCGCGACGTGACCAAGCCCGATGGTGCTTACCAGGTGGCCGTGCTTTCGGGCCGTACCTACCAGGTGGCTGTGAGCAAGGATGGCAAGAATATCGAAACGCAGGAGTTCCCGGTACCGGTGTCGACCAACGATTCGACCACCATCACCAAGAACTTCTACATCGACTACATCGACACGACGAACACAAATCCGGCATTTAAGAACATCTACTTCGATACCGATAAGTATGTGCTTCGGCCGGAGTCGATTACCGAGCTGAACAACACCAGCCAGGTGCTGATGGCCAATACCGGGATGAACATCTCGATTGAGGGCCACTGCGACTCGCGCAATACCGACGAGTACAACATGATTCTCGGCCAGAACCGTGCCGAGGCGGCCAAAAAGTACCTGGTGAAGCAGGGCATTGCCGACTCGCGCATGACCACGGTAAGCTACGGCGAGCGTCGTCCGGCCGCCCCGAACGATTCGCCCGAGAACATGCAGCTCAACCGTCGTGACGAGTTCAAGCCGGTACTGGCTGAGGGGGCTACCATGCCGACCGGCGCTACCAGCACCGGTACCATGGGCACGATGCCTGCTACCACCACGACCACCACCCGCCCAATGGCTGCACCGCTGACGCCAGGCAAAACCAAAACCAAGATGGCCGACGGTACCAAGGTGAAAACCAAGGTGGACGACGATTCGGACAAGGTGAAGGTGAAAACCAAAGAGGCCAACGGCGGCGAAACCAAGACGAAAACCCAGAACGGGGAAATCGACGCGAAAGCCAAGGATGCTAACGGCGAGAAAACCAAGGTGAAAGCCAAGAACTAAGCAACGTTCAGGCAACCCGCACGGGGAAGCGGGCCGGGCACCATGCCCGGCCCGCTTTTTTGTGCCAGCCGCTCGCCCGGGCAACCTTTTGCCGGCTGCGCCAACAAACCCGACCGGTTCGGCGTTGGGTAGGGGCAATATTTCCGTCTCACTCCCGTTCTTTGCGCCCGCACATGGCCGTCGTACCCTACAAAGACAATTCCGCCGATAAGAAATCGCAGGTTGCCCAGATGTTTAATTCCATCGCGGGCAAGTACGATTTCCTAAACCACTTCCTGAGCGCCGGCACCGACATCTATTGGCGGCGCAAGGCGGTGGACGAACTGAAGAAGCTGCGCCCGGCGCGCATTCTCGACATTGCCACCGGCACGGCCGACTTCGCCATCGAAACGCTACGCGCCGCCGCGCCCGATGCCCAGGTAACGGGCGTGGACATTTCGGAAGGCATGCTCGAAGTGGGCCGCCGCAAGCTCGAAGCCAAGGGCCTGAGCCACCGCATCCGGCTGGAATTGGGCGACTCGGAAAGCCTGCCCTACGCCGACGCCGAGTTTGATGCCGTGACAGCCTCGTTTGGGGTGCGCAACTTCGCGCACCTGGAAAAGGGCCTGGCCGAAATGCGGCGGGTGCTGCGGCCGGGCGGCAAGCTGGTGGTGCTGGAGTTCAGCAAGCCTACTGCGTTTCCGCTCAAGCAAGCGTATAATTTTTACTTCCGCCGGGTGCTGCCCGTTTTTGGCAAGATGATTTCCAAAGACCAGGCTGCTTATTCCTACCTGCCCGAATCGGTGCAGGCTTTCCCCGACGGCCCCGACTTTCTGGCCATTCTGGCTAAAGTCGGCTTTAAAGAACCTGCATGGCAACCCCTCACATTCGGCATCAGCTCCATTTACACCGCGCACAATTAATCCGGCTACTGCTGGTGGTAGCCGGGCTGGCCCTGCTGCCCACGGCGGCGCAGGCGCAACGCAAGGCCCGCGCCAAGGTCAGCCGCACCGCCAAGGGCGTAGTGAAGTCGGTGACGGTGCAAAACCTGCCCAACTACGATGAGCGGTGGTTTCACCCGGGCATGTACCTCATGTTTTCGGGTTCGCGGTTCAACATCGAGCACTCGGCCTACTATGTGGCCAATAAGTGGGTTTCGGCCAACTCCATCGTGAGCCCCAGCCTGGGCGTGGGCTTTATCGGCGATGTCCGCCTGGGCGGGCCGGACTCGCCGTTTATCCTGCGCTTTGCGCCGGGTGTGAACTTCCTCACGCGCAGCATCGAGTTTCGGCCCGAAGGCTACCGCGCCCCCGACTCGATTGTGACGCAGAACGTGACCGCGACGGTGGTGCAGTTTCCGGTGCTGATTAAGTATCAGTCGGACCGCCGCCGTAACTCCCGCATGTACATGATTGCGGGCCTGAGCCCGGTCGTAACGGCCAGCAACCGCCGTAACGACCCGCTGCACAACCAGCTGCGGGCCGCCGACAGCGACCTCACGCTGGAGTACGGGGTAGGGCTGGAGCTGTTCTACCCGCTGTTTAAGCTGGCCCCGGAGCTGCGCTTCTCGCACGGGCTGAAGAACCTGCTGGTGCCGGGCAACGACGTATTCAGCCGCAGCCTGCAGTCCATTTCCACTAATTCGGTCACGCTCTACATCAATATTCAGAATTAGCGTTTCTGGTTGTCAACGGTTGGCCCGCAACTTGAGCTAGCATGTTGAATCAGAAAATACAAGCCACAAACCAGCAACCAGTAACTTTCAGGGTGAGCATAAAAACTGCATTCGTGACCGGCGCTTCGTCGGGAATTGGCCGGGCTACGGCCGTAGCATTATCTAAAGCGGGTTTTGAGCTGGTGGTGACGGGCCGCCGCCGTGAGCGGCTGGCCGAGCTGGCCGCCGAGCTGGCCCCCGCGCCGGTGCACGTGCTGACCTTTGACGTGCGCGACCGGGCGGCGGTGGATACGGCGGTGGCCTCGCTGCCCGAAGCCCTGCGCGCGCCCGACGTGCTGGTGAATAACGCCGGCGGCGCGCACGGGTTGAGCCCCATCCAAAGCGGCAACCCCAACGACTGGGACCAGATGCTCGACGCCAACGTGCGCGGCCTGCTGAACGTGACCCAGGCCCTGCTGCCGGGCATGACGGCCCGGCAAACCGGCTTCATTGTGAACGTAGGCTCGATTGCCGGCCAGGAAGCCTACGCCAATGGCAACGTGTACTGCGCCAGCAAAGCCGCCGTGCAGATGCTGACCAAAACCATGCGCCTCGATCTGCTGCCCACCGGCGTGCGCGTAGCCGAAGTGAACCCCGGCGCTGTGGAAACCGAGTTTTCGAAAGTGCGCTTTAAAGGCGACGAGGCCCGGGCGGCCAAAGTCTACGAAGGCTTCGAGCCGCTGCAAGCCGAGGACATTGCCGACGTGGTGGTGTTTATGGTGACGCGGCCGCCGCACGTGACCATTGCTGAAGTGTTGGTGCTGGCCGGCGCACAGGGGGCGGCCACCACCATTGCCCGTAAATAGAGGCAGTTAATTTTTAACTCAGCTCAGTTGCTGGAAAAAGGCTTCGAACCTGCGGGGTTCGGAGCCTTTTTCTATTGGCAAAAGCCGTTGCGACAGCTCTCTTCAGGTGGCCAGCTTCTCCAGCAATGCCCGGTTCAGTTCGTGCCGGCCCACAAAAGGAAAGACTTCCACCGCCGCGCCAAGCTCTTGCAGTAGCTGCTGTTGCTGCTGAACCTGGGGAAGGGCGATGAACTGGTCGTCGGAGCCGATGGCTAAGCTGACGCGCAGCGAGTGCAGCAGCTGCCGGGCGGTGTCGGCGGGCATATCTTCGGGGAAGCCACCGGCCCAGAGAATGAGGTGGACGGGGCGGAAAGCGGCTCGGGCCAGCCAGCGGCTGACGGTGGCCGTGCCCTGCGAAAAGCCTAGCACGGTAATATTCGTGTCGGCCGGCACCTGGCCCAGCACATGGGCCGCCAGCTGGTTGAGGAAGCCGACGTGGTCGCCGATTTCGGCGAGGCGGTCGTCGCGCGTCATCCAGCTGGCCCCGACGCGGCCGCCGTTGCCTTGCAGGTAGAAGCGGGAGAGTCCCTCGGGGGCGATAACGACAGTGTCGTCGCGGCCCTCGACCAGAAAGGCGAAGTGGCGCACGAAGTAGGCCGCCAGCTGCCCGTAGCCGTGCACCACGAACCACACGCGGCGCGTGCGGGCCGACAGCTCGCCAAGCTGCTGATAGCGGGCCGTGCGCGTAACCGGGAAATGGTGCTCCATTATAAGTTTCTGATTTCTAGTTGCTGGTTTCCAGTTTGAATACAAAGCACTTTAGCAACCAGCAACTGGAAACTACACCGTGGGCAGGTCTTCGGCCGAAAAGTTGAAGGGCATGATGGCGCTGAGGCTGCGGAAGCGCAGGATGGTGCCGTTGCGGCTGGGCAGCAGCAGCGGAATGGACTGGCCCTGGCGGGTTTCCGATTCGAGCATAACCTGTCGGCAGGCCCCGCAGGGGAAGGCGGGACCGAATTCGCCGTCGGCCGGGCGGGCGGCTACAGCCATGCCCACGATGGCCGGGTGGCCGGGCCGGGCCGCCGCCAGCCCGAACAGGGCCGTGCGCTCGGCGCAGAGGCCGGAGGGGTAAGCCGCGTTTTCCTGGTTGGTGCCCTGGAATACGGTGCCATCGGCCAGCAGCAGGGCCGCCCCGACGTGGAAGCCGGAATAGGGGGCGTAGGCGTGGGCGGTGGCCTGCCGGGCAGCTTCCCAAACGGTGTGCTCGGTGGGCGAAAGGTCGGCGCTGGAGTCCAGCTCGTCGAAGGATATAAGCTGCTGGCGGGAATTACAGGCCATGCGGAGGGGATTAGGGGGCGGCGAAGGTAATGAGGAATAAGGGAATGGAAGGACGGAAGTTGCGGGCGTTTGTGGTGGAGAAGAAGGCCATGCGGCACGCTGCATGGCCTTCTTGCGACCGGTCGTTTTACTGGCCCACCTTCGCGGACTAAAAGTCCGCGCTACTTTTGCCGCATGACTTCCCGCCTTTTGCTGCTTGGGGCTGGCCGCTCGGCCTCCTCGCTCATTCAATACCTGCTGCGCCACGCGCCCACCGAAAACTGGTTTCTGACCGTGGCCGACGTGAACCCGGCCCACCTGGCTCCGGTGCTGGCCGCCCATTCGGAATACGCCCGCGCCGTGCCCTTCGACCTCGCCAACGAAGCCGGGCTGGAGGAGCTGGTGAGCCAGGCCGACGCGGTAATTTCGATGCTGCCCGCCGCGCTACACCCGGTGGTGGCGCGGGCCTGCGTGCGCCACGGCCGGCACCTGGCCACGGCCAGCTACGTGAGCCCCGACATTCGGGGGCTGCACGACGAGGCCACGGCCGCTGGCGTCACGCTGCTCATGGAGTGCGGCCTCGACCCGGGACTCGACCACATGTCGGCCATGCGGGCCATTGCGGGCATCCGGGCGCGGGGCGGGGTCATTACCAGCTTCAAAAGTTACTGCGGCGGCCTGCTGGCCCCGGCGGCCGAGGGCGACAATCCGTGGAAATATAAGTTCACCTGGAACCCGCGCAACGTGGTGCTGGCCGGCCAAGGCACGGCCAAGTTTCTCGAAGCCGGCCGGCCGCGCTTCATCCCGTACCAGGAGTTGTTTGGCCGCACCGAAACGCTGGCCGTGCCCGGCTACGGCGACTTCGAAGGCTACGCCAACCGCGACTCGCTAAGCTACCGCGCCCCCTACGGCCTCGACGACATCCCGACTATTCTGCGCGGCACCCTGCGGCGGCCGGGCTACTGCGCCGCCTGGCACGCGCTGGTCCGCCTGGGCCTCACCGAAGACGCGGTGAACCTCAACAACCCCGAAACTATGACCTGGGCCGAGCTGGTGGAAGCCTACCTGCCCACCTCGCTCATTCCGCACCCCGACCTGGCCCAGCGTGTGGCCGCCCACCTGGGCCTGAACCCCGCCGGCGCGGAAATCGAGCGCCTGGCCTGGCTGGAGCTATTTACCGACCGGCTGGTGGGCCACGCCAATGCTACCCCGGCCCAGCTACTGGAACGCCTGCTGGCCGAAAAGTGGCATCTACAGCCGCAGGACCACGACCTGATTGTGATGCAGCACCTGTTCGAGTTCGAGCTGAATGGCACCACGCACCACCTTACTTCGTCGCTGGCCGTGGAGGGCGACGACGCTACCCACACCGGCATGGCCAAAACCGTGGGCCTGCCCCTGGGCATGGCCGTGCGCCGGCTGCTACGCGGCGAGCTGACGCAGCGCGGCGTAGTCATTCCGGTCGATGCGGACCTGTACGAGCCGATTCTGGACGAGCTGGCTGCGGATTATAGCATCCGCTTTCACGAAGCAGAAAGCCGGAGCTGACAATACCGCCGCGCGGCTGGCGTTGAGTGGCCGCCAATTATTGCCGATGTCTTCCATACAAGCATACCTCCGCCTGCGCGTTCGACTGCTGCTGCGCTTGTTGCGTGAAATTGGCGCGGTGCGGCTGACACTGCTCGGGCCGCTGCTGGCTTTGGCCCTGGCGCGCGGGATAGTGTTGGCCGGCACACACGCCGGGTTCGAGTGGGCGGTGCCGCTGCTCACGGCGCAGTCGCTGGCCGCCGCCCACCGGGGCCGGGCCGACCTGCGGTTCCTGGCCAGCAGTGCTCCGGCCTTCCGGCGCTGGATGGCGGTGGAATATGCGCTGGCCGCTTTAGCGCCGGCGTTGGTGGTAGGCGCTTTTGGGCACTGGGCGGCGGCGCTGCTTACCGTGGGGCTGGCGGCGGCCGTGGCGCTGCTGCCGCCAGGCCGTGAGGTGGTGGGCAGCCGCCGGCGGCGGAGCTGGGTGCGCAGCGAAGCGTTTGAATGGGTAAGCGGGCTGCGCGGGGCGGCGGCCTGGGCCTGGCCGGTGCTGCTGGCCGGGGCCTGGTGGCAGCGCGCTACGCCCCTAGGGCCGGTGGTGGCGCTGGTGGGCTGGCTGCTGGTGCTGGTAAGCTTTTTCGGCACGCCCGAGCCTCTGGCCATGCTGGTGCTGGCAGCGCGTACGCCGGGGCAGTTTCTGCGGCGGCGGCTGGGGCTGGGGCTGGGCTACGCGGGGCTGTCGGCCGCACCGTTGCTGGGGCTGCTGGCGTGGGGGCCGGTAGGAGCGGGGCCGGCGCTGGGCGTGGGGCTGGTGTGGCTGGGGCTGCTGGCGCTGATGATACTGACCAAATATGCCTTCTACCCCAATGCCACTCACATTCGCACCACGCAGGCGCTGGTGCTGGGCGTGGCCCTGCTGCTGCCCATGCATCCGGCGTATCCGGTGCTGCTGCTGGTAGCGGTGGGGGGGCTCATCTGGCAAAGCCGGCGGCGACTGCGGGTGGTGCTGGGGAAAGAGTTGCCGGAATGAACAGAAACGGAAACAGAACGCCATGCTTCATCTGGCGTCCGCGCAGCCGAAGCATGACGTTCTGCTTTATTTAATTTGCAATGCTTGAAATCCTGAATTTGCGCAAAGCCTACGGCCGCCACGTGGTGCTACACGATGTGAGCCTGAACCTACAGCCGGGCACCATCCACGGGCTGGTGGGGGCCAATGGCGCGGGCAAAACCACGCTCATCAACTGCCTATACGGGCTGGAAACCGACTTTGCGGGCACGGTGCGCGACACGTCCGGCCGCGCCCTGCGCGAGCATTGCGGCCTGCTGCCTTATGAGCCCTATTTCTATCCCCGCCTCACCGGGCGCGAGTACCTGGAATTCTGCCTACAGGCCCGCAGCCGGCCCGTTGTGGATTTCAACGGCTGGAACCAGCTGCTGGAACTGCCCCTCGACCAATATGCCGACGAATATTCGGCCGGAATGCGTAAGAAGCTGGCGCTCTTGGCGCTGCTGGTGCAGCAGCTCGACTATTTGATTTTAGATGAGCCCTTCAACGGCCTCGACCTCGAAGCCAACCTGCTGCTAAAGGAGATTCTCAAGCGCCTTCGCGACCGGGGCACGGGCATTCTGCTTACCTCGCACATGCTGGGGGCGCTCACCGAAACGAGTAATGAAATCTCGGTGCTGGTGGGCGGGCGCGTGCAGCGTCATTACCTGGCGGCGGAGTTCGGGACGCTGGAAGCGGATTTGCTTGCCAACCTGCACCGCGAGAAGCTGGGGCTGCTGGCGGCCCTGTTGTAGCGTGGACGCTGCGAGGCCGCGCGTCTGAACGACTGCTGCCTGAAGCTACCCCCCTGCGGACTCGCAGCAGCCACGCTACAACCGCTACAGCGCCAGGTAAAACCCGGCCAGCAGCGCCCGAAACGCCGCCGAATATTCGGCATCGCCCGCCGCCGCCCGGATAGTCAGTTCCGTTTCAGCAACTACCTGAGCCGCCTGCCGAAACCCGGTGATGTGCCGCAGGACCCGGCTGCCGGGCCGGTGCCGCACCACCAGCCGCGTGGCCGGATGTAAGCCGCAAGCGGCTGCCTCCTGCGCAAAATTCCCCATTTCCAAAGGTGGCAGCAGCACGGTCAACAAGCCCGCCGGCTCCAGAAACGCCGCCGCAAAAGCAGCTACTGCTGCGAAGGAAAGCGTGTCGGCGGCCGCGTGCCGGGCCGTGGTGCGCGCCGCATCGGGCGAACGCAGGGACTGCCGGAAAAACGGCGGGTTGCAGATAATGTGGCTGAAGGGGGCGGGAGAGGTCGCCGCGTAATCGGCCAGGCTTTGTGCGTGCACCCGAATCCGTCTGGCCCACGGGCTGGCCGCCGCATTAATGGCAGCCTGAGCTGCTGCGGCCGCGTCAATCTCGACAGCTTCTACTTCAACGGTGGGGTTTTGCTGAGCAGCCATGAGGGCCAGCAGGCCGGTGCCGGTGCCGATATCGAGCAGGCGGGTGGCCCCGCGCAGGTCGGCGGCCGCGCCCAGCAGGCAGGCATCGGTGCTCACCTTCATGGCGCAGGCGCTCTGCTCGATGCGGAACTGCTGGAACTGGAAGTAGTTGTTGGGCATATGCTTTCGCTACTTTCAGTCTTGCCAATAGAAAAAACAGTCGAATACTTTGTAGGGCCTATCGGCCAACACCGTGGGAATAAAAATATTGGCAGGAGCAGGCTGGATAAGCTCTTCAGCAGTGAGCAGGCCGTACCGGAATTCCCCTAAGACAGCTTCTATTAGCTGCCTGTCGTGCTGCCAAACCGACTGATTAATGCTAGCTTGACTTTCGGGCTCCAGAAACATAGACCAACCGCCCGTTAAACGACCATCATCGTACGTTTTCGCCCAGGTGCTACCCCCGTAAAACCAGTAAGGAGTGAGCCTGGAGATGTAGAGCTTCAAGCCGTTCGTTTCGTGAGTCGCACGTTGGCTTTGTGCTAAGGTATGGCTATCCGACCCATCGCTTTTAGCAATTTTTATCTCGACATAAGAAGCAAATCCACTACCGTAACTGTCAAAATCAGCTTCAATCAAGAGGCTTGAAATACTGGATAAACGCCCCAAGATTTTGCGGATGTAAGCCTCTATTTTGACAATGCTGCCGAGCGTAAAAGGGGGGAAATCACCCACGACCTTGTCGTGGATGATACGTCGCAGGTATTCTTCACTGAAAGGCATTGGGATGATTCTTTGAGATTTGAGAACCGTAAATCCTATTACAACGCCTCGTACCCTTCATCCACTACTAGCCCTTTGCCGAGCGCGCTTTGCACGGCCAGCACATCGCAGCGCTCATTTTCGGCGTGGCCGGCGTGGCCTTTTATCCAGTGGAAGCTTACGTTGCGCTGCTCATAGATGCGCAGGAAGCGCCGCCATAAATCCTCGTTGGCCTTCTTGCCGAAGTCAGCTTTTTTGGCCCAGCCGAACACCCACTTTTTCTCCACGGCATCGACCACGTATTTCGAGTCAGATACCACGCGGATGGGTAGGTCAGGGCGGGTCACGGCTTCGAGGCCCACAATCACGGCCAGCAGCTCCATGCGGTTGTTGGTGGTGCGGCGGAAGCCCTGGCTAAGTTCCTTTTCGTGGGGGCCGTAGCGCAGAATGGTGCCGTAGCCGCCGGGGCCGGGGTTGCCGCGGGCCGAGCCATCGGTGAACAGGTGAATCACAATAGTTGTCAGTTGTCGGTTGTCGGTTGTTAGGGTCAGTGCTGGCT
>JALYUI010000776.1 GCA_030853845.1 Bacteroidota bacterium
AGACGCGCAGGGGCTGCTCATCGGGAAAAACCAGGGTATCGAGGGCCTGGAACTGGCCATTCTTGCGGGCCTTATCGCTCAAGGCGACGGTGCGTGAGGATTCGAGGGCCAGCACGAAGTCGTGGCCCAGGTCGAGCACCGTGTTCATGTTCTCGGCCGAGGCATACCAACTGTCGGCCAGCAGGTAGCGGTAGCGCACTTGCTGCTGGGCCACGCGCAACATGGCCCGCAGGTACTCGTTTTTGGTAAATTTGCTTTTGGCACTGGTTTTCTGGGTCTTGGGGTCCACCACGGCTTCGGTTTTTTCGATGAGCTCGACGGCAATGGGCAAGGCCAGTTCGCCGGTCTGATAGAGCAGGTTCACGAAGTTGAGGCCCTTGACAAAACGGCCCTTGCTGTGGTCGTAGTGGGTGCAAATCAGCGCACTCGGGTCGGTATGGGCCTTTTCCAGAATCGAATCATCGACGATAAGGACCGCATACTCCTCGGCCGGCCGGTGGCGCTCGGCTTGGCGAATCACGGGCTTGGCGGCGGCCCAGACCTGGGCCGAGTCCAGGTACGAACTGCTCAGCCAGCGCGTCACCTGGTCGTGGCTCACGGCCCCATCCAGCAGTCGCGACAAGCCCGTGGCGGAAGTTTGCCCCGTCGAGCTAATCAAGTAATCCGTGTACAACTCCAGCGTGCAAGTCATGGCCAATTCGAAAATTACTCCCTAAATATCCGCGTAACATCAGTAATTAGAGCAAATTGAAAGAAGAAGAATGGCCGTTTATATGGCAATATCGCATCGTACAACTCGTAATTGTTCGGATAATCACTTGGGACTTTAAAATTGAATATACCTTCAACATTTCGAGAAGATAAAGTAGCTAAAAAATAAAGTGTGGCATCGAAATGGAATAAGTACAGATACAGGCTAGTCATCACAATAAATAACAGCACTATCCAACCGGCAAGCACATGGTTATTTTTCTTCACATTATTCATAATTAAACCAAAACCCCCGCGCCAGCCAAAGCCGACGCGGGGGTTTCTGTGGGTACTTAGGCAGCAGCCAAGCTACTACATATTCTTGATAATCTCCTGGCCAAATTCGCTCGTTTTGAGCAGGGTGGCCCCTTCCATCTGGCGTTCGAAGTCGTAGGTCACGCGCTTGCTGGCAATGGCGGCTTCGAGGCCCTTATTGATGAGGGCGGCGGCCTCTTTCCAGCCCAGGTACTCCAGCATCATCACGCCGGAGAGGATGACGGAGCCGGGGTTCACCTTATCCTGGTTGGCGTATTTGGGGGCCGTGCCGTGGGTGGCTTCAAAAATGGCGTGGCCGGTGAGGTAGTTGATGTTGGCCCCCGGCGCAATGCCGATGCCGCCCACGATGGCCGCCAGCGCATCGGAGATATAGTCGCCGTTCAGGTTGAGGGTGGCAACGACCGAATACTCTGAAGGGCGCAGCAGAATCTGTTGCAGGAAGGCATCGGCAATACTGTCCTTGATGATGAGCTTGCCTTGGTCTACGGCCTGCTTTTGCAGCGCGTCGGCCACCTGCACTCCCTGCTTGGCCACGATTTTATCGTACTGCGCCCAGGTGAACACCTTGCTGCCAAACTCCTTCTCGGCCAGCTCGTAGCCCCAGGTTTTGAACGCGCCTTCGGTGAACTTCATGATGTTGCCCTTGTGCACGATGGTCACCGAGGGTTTCTTGTGCTCCAGCGCGTACTTGATGGCGGCGCGCACGAGGCGCTCGGTGCCTTCCTTGCTCACGGGCTTTATGCCGAACGAGGACGACTCCGGGAAGCGGATTTTCTTCACGCCCATCTCGTCCTGCAAGAATTCGAGCATCTTTTGCGCCTGCGGCGTGCCATTCATGTACTCGATGCCGGCGTAGATATCCTCCGTGTTTTCGCGGAAGATGACCATATTGGTCAGCTCCGGGTGCTTCACCGGCGAGGGCACGCCGTCGTAGTAGCGCACGGGGCGCACGCAGGCGTACAGGTCCAGCTCCTGGCGCAGGGCCACGTTCAGCGAGCGGATGCCGCCGCCCACGGGCGTGGTGAGCGGACCCTTGATGCCGACGAGGAATTCCTTGAACGCGGTGACGGTGTCATCCGGCAGCCAGGAGTTGAATTTCTTAAACGACTCCTCGCCGGCGAAAACTTCCAT
>JALYUI010000007.1 GCA_030853845.1 Bacteroidota bacterium
GCCAGCAGTTGGGCGGCCTCGTCGGCGTTCAGGTCGGTTTCCACTTCCAAATCGATGCGCAGCAGTTGCTGGCCGTGGGCCAGAATGCGCTGCTTCACGGTGGTGGGGCGCGCCGCGCTGCGGATGAGGCCGTCGGCCGGCAGGTCGTGGGCGTGCAGCAATTGCAGCAGCTGGTCGCCGCCCGCGTCGGTACCAATCACGGCGCACAGCAGCGGCGTAGCGCCAAGGGCCTGCACGTTCAGGGCCACGTTGGCGGCCCCGCCGAGGCGGTTTTCGGTGCGGGCCACGTGCACTACCGGCACGGGCGCTTCGGGCGAGAGGCGGGTGGCCCGGCCCCACACGTAGGCATCCACCATCACGTCGCCGATGATGAGGACGCGCAGCTTATTGAAGTTTTCGAACAGGTCGGAGAGGGAAGATGTCGGCAAGGTATTGGTCAATTTAAGAACCGTCATGCTGAGCGCAGCCGAAGCATCTCGCTTGCGGTAGCAACTCAATCAGCTGGATTACTACCGCAAGCGAGATGCTTCGACTACGCTCAGCATGACGTTCTTTTTCAGCAAAGTTTAGAGTTTCGCCAGACTCACTTTAATGCGCCGGAATGCCTCCGCCAGCTTCTCATCGGCGGCGGCGGTGCTGAAGCGCAGGCATTCCGGCGCGCCAAAGGCCTCGCCCGAAACGGCCGAAACGTGCGCGTCATTCAGAATAAACAACGCCAGGTCGGTAGAATTGTGGATTGTGCTGCCATCGGGTGCGGTGCGGCCGAAAAAGGCCGACACTTCGGGGAAGATGTAGAAAGCGCCGCTGGGCGTGGGTGTGTTCAGGCCCGGAATGTCTTTTACGAGTTCCAGCACCAGGTCGCGGCGGCGGCGGTAAGCGGCGGCCATCGCATCGGAAGCAGCCCGGCCGCCGGCAAGTGCGGCCACCCCGGCCCGCTGCGCGATGGAGCAGGTGCCGGAGGTAATCTGGCCCTGCATCTTGTCGCAGGCGGTGGCAATGTCCTGGCGGGCGGCCAGGTAGCCCAGCCGCCAGCCCGTCATGGCGTAGCCTTTCGAGAAGCCGTTCACGGTAATCACGCGGTCGGCCACGGCCGCGAACTGCGCCAGGCTCACGTGCTCGCCCACGAAGTTGATGTATTCGTAAATCTCGTCGGCCAGCACGTACACCTGCGGGTGCCGGGCCAGCACTTCGGCAATGGCCGCCAGCTCGGCCCGGCTGAACACTGCGCCGGTAGGGTTGCAGGGCGAAGAATACATCAGCAGCTTGGTGCGGGGCGTGATGGCGGCTTCGAGTTGGGCCGCCGTGGCCTTGTAGTCGTTTTCGAGCGCGCCCGCCAGCGGCACGGCCGTGCCCTCGGCCAGCTTCACCATTTCGAGGTAGCTCACCCAGTAGGGCGCAAACACGATAACCTCATCGCCGGGGTTCACCAGGCTGAGCACGGCGTTGGCCAGGGCCTGCTTGGCCCCGGTGCTCACCACAATCTGGCTGGGTTGAAAATCCAGCTGGTTGTCGCGCCGGAACTTGTCGCAGATGGCCTGCCGCAGCTCCGGAATCCCGGGCACCGGCGTGTAGAAGGTGTAGCCATCATCGAGGGCCTTTTTAGCGGCATCCTTGATGTACTGCGGGGTCTGAAAATCGGGCTCGCCGAAGCTCAGGTTGATAACGTCGACGCCCCGGGCGGCCAGCTCGCGGCCCTTCTTGGCCATGGCAATAGTGGCCGATTCCTGCATAGCCAGCAGGCGGTCGGAAAGCGGCGAAACGGCCGTCAGCGTGGCGGTATCAGACATAAAAGGCATTGAAAACGTACGAATGAATGGCCCGGCAAAGGTAGCCCGAACCGCAGATGTAACGGATTTGACGGATTTCAGGGATTCAGATACCTTTTTTAACAATGCCGCTGGCTTCCCAGCCGTAATTCTTTCTGCCAAAAGCTGCTCGCATCCGCGCATTTCGCGCAGTCCAAATCTGTGCAATCCATCAAATCCGTTACATCTGCGGTTCAGACAGCCCGTGGCGGCAGCGCCAGAGTACGCGCAGGTCCAGGCCCGGCTCGTAGTCTTTGGCGTAGAGCAGCTCCAGGCGGCGGCGCGTGACGTCGGTGAGGGGGATGGCCGAGTTGGCGGCATCAGCCGGCGAAAGCACAGCGGGCTGGCGGCGGGCCGGGCCGGGGCTGTAGCGCAGGCCCACCCAGGTGCGGCGGCCCAGCAGCACGGCCCCGCAGTTGCGCAGGAAGCCGGTTTTGCTGGCCTGCGTCCAGACGATGACGGGGCTCAGCAGCAGCAGCCCAACGCTCACGAACACGTCGAGCAGGCGCTTGGCGCGGGCTTTCTGGGGTTCGTTCAGGTTCAGGGCAATGTTGAGGGTGTAGTAGTCGCCGGGCGCGTCCTTGCTGCTGCTGCCGATGATGTACTGGCTGTCTTCGGGCAGAATTTTGTAGGCCACCGGCGGGTTGGTGGGCAGGTCCAGCATCAGGCCGATAATCTGGCTGGCGGGCAGGTCCTTGCCGCAGAAAATCAGCTCATTCAGGGCATAAAGCTGAATAATGTCGGCCAGTTGGCGCAGCTCGCCCAGGGGCTCTTCAATGGGTGAATGAATGAATGAGTGAATGGGTGAATGGACCGTGGCCGTAGCCGTTTCGCCGGGGAAGGAGGCGGCGGCCCAGGCTCCGCCAGTATCTGCGGAAGCGTAGGCTGCCGGCGCATCGGTAGCGGCTTGAGTTTTGGCCGGCTCCACGCTCACGTAGCCGATAACGCGGGCCGACACGTGGGCGGCTTCGAGCAGCTGGCGTACACGGGCGCTTTCGGGTCCGGAGCCCACGATGGCAATGTTTTTCTGGAACTGCTCGCTCAGGCGCAGGTTTTTGTAGCGAATGAAATGCGCCAGCAGTTGCCGGCCCACCAGCGCCGCCACCGCCCAGGCCCCGCCCAGAATTATCAGGGCCTTCGAGAAGCGCCAGGCATCGAGGAAGTTGGAGGCGGCCGAAATCAGCAGCGTCCCCACAAACACGCCCCGCACAATGCGCGCGGTGCGCACCGGCGGGTCGTAGCCCCCGCTCAGGTAGGCCGAAGTCAGCCAGACCAGGATGTAGGCCGGCACGGCTACGGCCATGTATTCGGGCGGGTAGACGCCGGGCACGAACTTGTGGTTGCGCTCCCAGTAGGTTTTCAGAAAGTACATCCCCACCCAGATGAGGCCGGCATCGAGTAGCAATGGCGCTATCCGCAGCAGCAGGCGCTCGGCCACGGCCGCACCCGCCCGCAGCCAGATGGCAGCGTTTATCAGCAGCGAAAACAGGCCCGCCCGACCCGGCGCGAAGTGCTTCTGCGCGAAAATCACCATCGCCCGGTAAAACACAAACACGTAGTTCACGCTGGTGCGCTTAGTGCTCTCGCCCTTGTAATGAATAATGCGCGTGCCGGGGAAATAATAGTTTTTCCAGCCGCTCTGCGTGAGGCGGTACGAGAGGTCAATGTCCTCGCCGTACATGAAATAGTCTTCGTCGAGCAGGCCAACCATATCCAGCGCCGCCTTGCGCAGCAGCATAAAGGCCCCGCTCAGCACCTCTACCTCGTGGGTCTGGTCCTTATCCAAAAAGCCCAGGTGGTAGCGGCCAAACGTGCGCGACTTCGGCATCAGCTTAGCCAGCCCAAACATCTTGTAGAACGCCACGGCCGGCGTGGGCAGCCCGCGCTTGCTCTCGGGCAGGAAATGGCCCTGCCCGTCGAGCATCTTCACGCCCAGCCCGCCGCAGTCGGGGTGCGCGTCCATGAAGTCGCAGCAGGCCCGAAAGGTGTCTTCTTCCACCACGGTATCGGGGTTCAGCAGCAGCTGGTACTCGCCCGTAGCCTGGCGCAGGGCCTGGTTGTTGCCTTTCGAGAAGCCCGGGTTATCCTGGTTGGCGATAACAAGCACCTCCGGAAACCGCGCCCGCACCATGGCTACCGAGCCATCGGCCGAGTTGTTATCGACCACGAATACCTCCACCGGCTGGCCCAGCTTCTGCACGGCCCGCCGCACCGAAAGCAGCGCCTGCTCCAGAAAATAGCAGACGTTGTAGTTAACAATGACGACGGTGAGCTTGACCACGAGGGGCGAAATTAGGACGAGTACCCCGAAATTTCATTTCGG
>JALYUI010000014.1 GCA_030853845.1 Bacteroidota bacterium
GCCGGTGGTGTTGCTTTGGCCACTCTGGTAGCCGCCGAACTGGTTCTGGGTGCCGGTAGTGTTGCTTTGGCCGCTCCGATAGCCGCTGAACTGGTTGCGGGTGCCGATGGTGTTGTCGTGCCCGCTCTGGTAGCCCGTAAACTGGTTGTAGTTGCCGGTGGTGTTGGCGTAGCCGCTCTGGTAGCCGCTGAACTGGTTGTTGGTGCCCGTGCTGGCCTGCCCGGCCTGGTAGCCCAGGTAGATATTGTTGCCGGCCGTATTCTGGCCCAGGTTCAGCCCCCCGTCGGCCCGGATGCCCACGCCCACCACCGCGCCAATGCTGGCCCCGCTGCCGGTCAGGGCGTTGGCCTGTAGGTTCAGGGCCTGGGTGGCGGTGTGGTTGCCCAGGTTGTCGCCGGCCGCCGTGGGGTTGAGGAAGGTCCAGGCCGGGGCGGCCGGCGTCCCCGCATTGTAATAAAAGCCAGCCGGCGCGCCCGTCTGAAACACGAGCAGGCCCGTGGCCGGGGTGGCAATGGCCGTAGCATTGGCCACGCGGGGCACGAGAAGGCCCTTGCCGGGGCTCACAATGTCGAGGGCCGCCGAGGCGTCGGGGCTCGTGGTGCCGATGCCCACGCCCTGGGCACGGGCGCTCAGGCCCCCGGTGGCCACCAGGGCAAGAAGCAACAGCCCGCGCCGGAAATTGGAAGTGTGTTTCATGAAAAAGCAGGTAAGCAAAATGAGGCAATGAGTTGAGTTGGCCGGGGCGGCCGCTTATTCCACCACGCAGCGGGTAGTAAAGCGGCCGGCCGGGCCGGAGTAGCGCAGGAAATAGGCCCCGCTGGCCAGGCCGGCCAGCGGCACCTCGCCCCGCGCGCGCCCATCCAGGGCCACGGTGCCCAGCACCTGCCCGATGACGTTGAGAATGGTCAGCATGCCCGCCGCCGCCGGCCCGGTATACAGGTAAGTAGCCGCCTGGCCCACAGCCACGCGGGTGGGGTACACCACGAAGCCCGCCGCCACCGGGGCCAGGGCCACCGTGCATACCGGCGAGTAGTGGAAGTCACCGCTCTGGTCGGTCTGGCGCAGGCGGTAGTAGAGCAGGGAGGCCCCGGCCGGTAGCCGGTCATCGAGCAGGCTATAGTCGTGGTGCACCGTGCTGGTGCCCGCCCCGGCCACCGTACCGATGGCGGCGAAGCTGCGCGCATCCAGGCTGCGCTCCACCGTGAAGCCCGTGTTGTTGAGCTCCGAAGCCGTGGCCCAATTCAGGCGCACGGCGGCCGGGCCGTTGGCGGTGGCTGTGAAGTCAAGCAGGGTCACGGGCAGCGGGTTGGCCGCGTTGCTCACCGTGAAGCGGCTGAGCGTAGTAGGGCTGGCCGCGATGCTGCGGGCGCTGGCGTTGTTGGGCTGGCCCAGCGGAACCCAGGCCTGGCCGGCGGCCGGCTGCTGGTACATCCGCGCCTGGCTGAAATTGCTCAGGCCGTTGTCGTTGTCGGGCAGCCAGCTCAGCGTCAGCTGCACAGCGGCGCTGGGCTGGGTGGCGGGCACCACCGTCCAGATGCGGTCGATGCCCTTCAGGCCGGCATTGTTCAGGTTCTGGCCGAAGCTCACGTCGGCCGTGCTCAGGCCGGCCGTGCGGGTGATGGCCACTGTGCCCAGGTTGTTGCTGGTGGGGTCGAGCACGGCCCCGTGGCCGAAATCCACGGCCGCCCCGCTCACGGCGTTGCGCGTAATTTCGAGCGCGCCCAGCACGTAGCGCCCGGTGGCCTCGCCGCTGAGCGTGGCCCCGTTGGGCAGGCGCAGCGTGTTCACGGTCGCCCCGTTCTTGGTGTTGAGCAGGCCGTTGGTGAGCGTAAGGTTGTTGCTCACGGTCAGGTCGCCGGCCAGGCGCAGGGTGTTGGCTCCGGTCGTGGGCTTATTCACGAGCACCCGGTAGAGCGTGGCCCCGCCGGGAGTCAGCAGCTGGTCGGCCGCGCCGGTAAAGCTCACCGGGCTGGTGCCGGGCAGCAGGGTGCCGGAGTTGGCGAAGTCGCCGCTCACTTCGAGCGCGCCCGCTCCCAGGTCGAGAGTGCCGGGGTTAGCCAGCAGGCCGTCCACGCGCAGGGTGCCCTGGTTGGTGAGCGTACTGCCGGCCTGGTTGGTCAGCCCGCCGGTGCCCACAAAGAGCGTGGCCCCGGCCTGCACCGTGAGGGTCGCCCCGGCGTTGGTCAGGTCCTGAGCCCCGGCCGGAGCCGCCAGCAGCAGGCCCGCGCCGAGCAGGAGAGCATGAAAGTGTCTCATATAAGCGCTATTAGCGGTGGCATTGAGTGGTTTCGGGTATCAGTATGCAGTTGAACGACGTAGGGGCGGGGGCGTACCCGGTAGGGCTTGCCCCCGCCCGTCGTTGAACGGTCTGCATTTCATCGGGCAAGGCGGGCTCACGCTGAGCTTTACTACCGGGGATTCCCAGCCGCACATGCGCGGACAAGAAGGCCCTATTCGAGGGTGAGGCGCTTGGTAACGGGCGCATTGCTCCCGGCCTGCAGGCGCAGGGTGTACACGCCCGCAGGCAGGGCGCGCAAGTCCAGCTCCGCCTGAATGCCCGTGCCCGTGAGGGGCAGCGTGCGCTGCCACACGGCGCGGCCCAGGCCATCGAGCAGCACGGCGGTAGCGGTAGTCGCATTGGCAACCGGTGCCACCAGCAGGGTGGCCGTCGCCTGGGCCGGGTTCGGATACAGGCTCACCTGGTCGGCTTGCAGGCCGCTGCGCGTGGCCGTTCCGGTGGGCCGGTCAACACAGATGGTGAAGGCCCCGGCAGCGGGCGTCAGGAAGCCGGAGGCGCTGTAGAAATTATGTACCCGAACGCGGTAGGTTTGGCCCGCCGTGAGGCCAGTAACGAGCGTATTGGTCGAGCTGGCATTGCTGATGAGTGGCGTGCTGGTGCTGCCGGGGCAGGCGCTGGTATATACCTGCGTCACGAGGCTGGCTCCGGCCGTGGGCGTCACCGCAATGTTGTGCCGGGTGCTGGTCGCCACGAAGGTGTACCACACGTCGTCGTTCGTATCGAGCGCGGGGGTGGCCAGCGCGCCGCCCACCGTGCCGGTGGTAGCCACGCAGGGCGTGGCCGGCGTTAGTGCCTGGGCATTGGCGCACAAGTCGTTAGCGGGCGTGGGAGTGGAGGGTTGGGTTACGCAGATGTTGAACGCGCCCGCCGCGGGCGTCAGCGGGTTGTTATAGAAATCGTACACCCGCACGTAGTACACCAGCGTGGGCGTCAGGCCGGTCAGGTAGGTGTCGATGCCGCTCGAATTGTACACCAGCGGCACGGCCCCGCTGCCGGGGCAGGCGCTGCCCCCGTAAACCTCCGTCACGGCGCTAATCGCTGCACCCGTTGCCGCCGTCACCACCACGTGGTGCTCTGTGCTGCTGGCGACGAACGAAAACCACACATCCAGCTTGCCATCGGTAGCGGAAGTGGTAGCGCCGCCCACGGTTGCGGGCGTACCCGTGCAGGTAGTGGCCAGGGTCAGGGCCTGCGCGTTAGTGCACAGGTCGTTGGCCGGAGCCGTGGTAAAGATGATGGTTGTCGTGGCCGCCGAAGTGGCACCGCCGCCGCAGTTGGTCACCACCGAAACCGAGTACACCGAGGCCGGCGTGAGGCCGCTCAGCGCCACCGGCGAAGTAGTGGCGCTCACCGTCTGGGCGGCGCTGCCCTGCCGGGTGTAGGTCACCACGTAGGAGGTGGCCCCGCTGGCGGGCGTAAAAGTCAGGTTGGCCGAAGTGCTGCTGATGTTGCTGGCCGCGAGGGCCGTGGGCGGCGGACAGGTAGCGGTTACCAGCGCCACGTTGTCGAGGCCAATGTCGCTAAAGCCGTAATCAGCAGTGGCCAGGAAGCGCACCACCGTGGTGGCCGAGGTGCTGGGTATCACCACCGTTTGCCCCGTGTAGCCCGCGCTGCCCGTCGAGCCCGCCGTCAGCAAAGGCGTGGGGCTGAAGGTGGCCCCGCCATCGGTGCTCAGCAGCACATCCAAATGGTCGTCGTTGGTGCCGGCGGTATTGTTGGAGTAGTCAAAAGTCAGCACTTTGGTGCCGGTGCCGCTCAGGTTGGCATACAGGTCCAGGCTGCCGGTACTGCCCGCCGGCGCGTAGGAGCTGTGGAACACGGCCGCGTGGCTTCCCTGGCTGGCCACGGGCGCGGGCAGGTAGCCCGTCGGGAATTGCCAGAAAGCCGCCGCGCCATCGTCGTCGCGCCGCCACGAGTCATCGCCAAGCAGCGGCGTGGTGCGCCAGCTCGGTCCCGCAGCGTTGCGCGTGGCGCAGGCGTCGGTCCAGGTAGCTTCGAAACTCTGGCTGATGGGCAGGGTCGCATAAACGGGTAGCACCGAGCAGGCCGAGGGCGTGAAGGTAAACGTGAGGCCCGTCGGGGGCTTCACCGCGATGCTGTTGTAGGCAGTAACACTGCTGGCTACGGCGGCGGCGGTCAGGTCGCTCACCGACAGGAAGGTGCCCGGCCCGGTGCCCCCCGCCGAGCGCAGGCCCACCGAAGCGCTGGGGTTGACCACGCCCCCGGCCTCGGGGCGGTATATCATTTCAATCTGGTTAGTGCCCTCGTGGAGCTTAATCTGGAACGAAACACTGCCTGCGGCAGCCGAATAGTCCCAGCCCCAGTTAAGCCACTCAAAGGTGAAGACCCGGTTTGGGGCTGCCCCCGTGAGCACGTAGCTGGCTACGGCCCCGGCCGTGCTACCGGACAGGTCGTCCCAGAGCCCCGCCACCAGCGGGTCGTTGCCCTGGTGCACGGCACCCAAGTCGTTGCTATAGTCCGAGCCCACAGTAGCCGCATTGGGGTTGAAGGACAGGTAGCCATCCGACGTCGCCACCACCGAGGTATAGCTCACGCCCTCGAATCGAAAAGTAAAGCCCAGCGGCAGGGCCGGCGTGTTGCCGCTGTCCATGAGCAGCGAGGGCGTCGGAGTGGGTGCGGGCGTGCCGCTTGCCAGCGGACTGAACGCGGTAGTGCTTTGGGCAAATGCATAGCTGGCGGCCAGCTGGGCCTGGCTGCGTTGGGGGCTCAGGCTGGCAATGCCCAGGGCGGCCAGCAAGGCCAGCGGCCACGGCCGCCGGCAAAAGGCTAGTTGCCCTCCCCGCCGGGGAGTCTGCAAGGGGTGTAAGGAAGATTTCATACCTAGGTAAATTGAGGGGTTGGGGGAAAATGGATGCGTGAACTGCCACCCGGCAAAGCCCGATGACGCCGCAAGTAGCAGGCGTTCGCCATTCCGCTGTTAACCCCCTCGTTACCAATGCTGGTACTACCGTAACACGTTTGTTATACTGTTTATATTCAATGATTTGACAGGTATAAACAAGCGATATACTATGCCGTTTCAGACCGGAAAAACCCTTCGTTACCTCATATGTAACCTCCTGCACAGCGCGCTTTATTGACTAATGCGATGATTATGCTTCAGCCCTACTCGGGTGGCCTGCGCCGGGGCACCCGCCCGCTGCTGCCCGCGCGGGCACGAAAAAGCCCCCGACCACACGGCCGGGGGCTACTTTCCTAGTTAATTAGCGCGGGCCGTTACTTCAGCCGCACCAGCGTGGCCCCAAACCCGAACTTCTCCTTGCGGGCATCCTCGAAGAACTTGATGTCCTTATTGCGGCTCAGCTGGCGGTGGATTTCCTTGCGCAACACCCCGTTGCCCATCCCGTGGATGAACACAATCTCGTGCATGTTGGTGGCCAGCGCCCGGCTCAGCGTATCCTCAAACGCATCGAGCTGGAGACGTAGGATGGCCGTGTTGCTCAGCTCCTCGGTGTTGTCGGGGCGCAGGGCTTCGAGGTGCAGGTCTACCTCGTGGGGTGGGGCCACAATGGGCGCGGCCGGCCTGGCCGGCGCGGCAGCGGCCACCACGGCCGCCGGTTTGGCCGGCGCATCGCCCGAGAGCTGGGCCTTCAGGGCCGCCGCATCGACCCCGGCCGGCTTGGCTGGCGCTGGTGCGGGCACCGCCGGGGCTTCCCGGGTCAGGGTTTCGGGCGCGATGGCGGCGGCGGCCTTCTCATCGAGTTGGAAGAGATAGGCATCCTTGCCAATCACCGGTGCGGGGTGCTGGCTGCTATAAAAGGTACTGGCCTTGAAGGCCTGCCGCTTCGTCAGCAGCTCGTAAGCGGCATCACCATTGAGCCGGGTGGGCAGCAGCTGGAACACCACGGCGGGCCAGGCTTCAAAGTCCTTCAGGTGCAGGAAGGAGAGGGGCTTGGTGCTGGCTTTGGGGCCGAGCTTATCGGCGGCCAGGGCGCGGTAGGGGCGGGCGCTGGTTTCCTCGCCGTAGGTGTACAGCACCTCGGCCTCGGTGTTGTTGATGAGCGTGACGCCCAGCAGCTCGGGCGACTGGTGCACCAGCGCCAGAAACAGCCCCTTGGCGGCGGCCGGCTGCTTGCCGCCCGCGCCGGGGCCTGCGCCGGGGCTGCCCCCCATTTTGGCCATTCCCGCGCCGCTGGAAGCGGCCGCAGCCAGCGCCTCCTGCAAGCTGGGTTGCGGCGGCCGGGGCGGGCCGCTGCTGGCCGCCGGGCGTTTGCTCTTGTCCTTCTTGCTGGCGTTGGCGTTTTTGCCGGGCGTCTGGCCGGGGCCGTAATCCACGGCGGCGCGGTCGAAGTTCTTGCCTTCCTCCTGCGCCACGACCACCACCTCGCGCCGCAGCACGGGAATGGTGAAGTCGTTGTCGATGGCTACTTCCACCAGCTCACTGTCGAGCAGGCGGGTAACAATGCCTTCTTCGGTGCCGGTCAGCAGCCGGACTCTGTCTCCTACGTTCATGGTTTCCAGGTTTTTGGCGATTGGCCAGGGCAATGGCTCCGTGGGTCGCGCGGGCAGGTGCCCGCAGCTATCGACCTGATTTCAGGCCGAAGGGTTGCAAAAGTACGCGCTACGCCCGGCCGGGGCTTTCGCTACCCCGCAAATAGCCGGCCCGATTGTGCGCGCAGGAAGGCAAATCGCACCGGGTAAAGATGGCTTTATGCGGGCCAACGTGGCAGTCTGCGCTAGTTGTTTTCGAGAAAATGCCCGAGCTAAAAGGTGCGGTTGATATAGCCATAATCCAGTTGGTAGCCGGTTTGCTTTCTTCTTGAAAACAGTGCAATGGAATTAAAGCTTGTGCGGATTACTTGTCAAGATTCGCGGGCTGGTGTGCGAGATAGGCCCGGTGTGGACTACAGACGCGCAGATTGTGCAGTCCGCAGGCCACGACCATCACGGTGTCGCGAAACCAAT
>JALYUI010000018.1 GCA_030853845.1 Bacteroidota bacterium
TGGGCGTGCGCTACGCCGATGCCATCCCCATCTACGAGCAGCGCATCAAGAACGACCCGCGCTTCACGCTCACCATGCTGCACTACTTCATCAGCACGGGCATCAAGGACACGTCCTATTACTGGTCGGAGCTCAGCCGCTTCGTGCACAAGTATTGCGAGCTGCGCAAGGTGTGCCCCACCCTCACCACCATCGACATCGGCGGCGGCCTGCCCATCCAAACCAGTATTCAGCCCGACTACGACTACCCCTACATGGTGGCCGAAATTCTGCGCACCGTCCAGCGCATCTGCGCCCAGGAAGGCGTGCCCGAGCCTAACATTTTCACCGAGTTTGGCATCTTCACAGTGGGCGAAAGCGGGGCCATCATCTACAGCATTCTCGACGAAAAGCTACAGAACGACAAGGAGCTCTGGTACATGATTGATGGCTCCTTCATCACCAACCTGCCCGACACCTGGGCCCTGAACCAGCGCTTCATCATGCTGGCCCTCAACGGCTGGGAGAAGCAATACAAGAAAATTCAGCTCGGCGGCCTCACCTGCGACTCGCAGGACTATTACAACTCTGAGAAGCACATCTACCAAACCTTCCTACCCGAGCGCAAACCCGCCGATGCGCAGCCGCTCTACGTGGGCTTCTTCCACACCGGCGCGTATCAGGAGAGCCTCAGCGGCTACGGCGGCATCAAGCACTGCCTCATCCCCGCCCCCCAGCACATCATCCTCGACCGCGCCGCCGACGGCACCCTCACTGATACCGTTTTCGCGCCCCAGCAGGAAGCCGGCAGCATGATGCGCATCCTTGGATACGAATAATTCAATTTCGGCGTTAGCGGTTTATTGCCTGATATTGCTCGCGTTGCGTATATTTGGAATCTAATCGTGCCACTCCCAACCTCGTTTTATATAAATTATGAAAAAGTTCGCATTGCTTGCCGCCGCCGGCCTCACCCTCTCGCTGGGCGCCTGCAACCGCCAGAAGTGCCCTGCCTACAGCAGCACCAAGGAGGCCAACCGTATTTCCTCGCCGATTACGGCCAGCACGGCCACGCCAAGCGCCCGCCAGTAGTGCTTTCGGATTCAGTGAAGAAGGCCGGCTTCCCACGTGGGAGGCCGGCCTTTTTTATGGTTTTTGGTTTTGGTACCGTTTCAGTAAAAACCCGTCTTAAAAACATTTAATTGCAGCATGAGCATCAGAATTGATAATGTCGGTGACATCAACAGTACTTTTAATTACTTGGAGGTCTTTCACGAAGCCGCAATTGACCCTTTCCTGGAAATCAGCATCACCGATGATAAGGAATTGTGCTTCAAATTTTATCCGCTTGCCGAAGGGTTCACACTCTCCCAAGCTGAGTGGGAGAGAATACTGACACTTTCTAAGGACTTTCTTCCCAAAACCATTGCCAACGAAGAGACCTTTCAGCGATGGTTCCGGGAACAAAACCAAACAGAAGATGGTGGCAGTAGTCAATAGACCCCTTTTGCTAATTTCGACCGTTTGATAAAACCCATTTTATCGGTTGAGTTTAGCCCAAAAACCGACACTTCAGTATAATCCGGCAGCCGGCGGTACACGGTGATGCTCTCGCTGCCCGCCACCTTCACCACCGAGTCGCCCACCTGCAGGTATTGCTGCCCGGCAATTGGAAGGGCCAGCGCCTCCGTTTCGCCGGTAGCCAGCTTCACTTTCTGAATGCCCCGGGAACTGGACAGGACTTTCTCCACCCGGCCGGCTAGTTGAAGGGCCTTGTAGCGTTCAATTTCACGCTTGTTATTTGACGTAGTGATGAAATAAAAAATCACCTGCCCGATGACAACGCACGCCATCAAAAACACGGTGTTGCGGTTTTTGGCCAGCCAGCCCGGCTTTTCGCTGTTGCCTGTCATTGCCCGAAGATAATGGCCGTGGCCGCCCGCAAATCCGTCACGTGCGGCGCGAAGCCTTCCGCGTTTTCCTGCGCCCCCACCAGAATACCGCGCACACCCAGCGCGGCCCCGGCCTGCATGTCGCGCAGGCGGTCGCCCACAATCCAGCACTGCGCAACGTCGAGGTTGAAGCGGGCCACGGCCTTTTCCAGCAGCCCCGAATCTGGCTTGCGCAGGATGGATTCGCTCACGCTGGGGTGGGCGTCGCTGAAATAAAGCGCGTCGATGATGCCGCCGCAGGCAGCTTGCAGCTTGGCGTGGCAGGCCCTCACCTCAGTGGCGGTGTAGAGTTTTTTGGCGATGCCGGCCTGGTTGGTGACTACTATCAGGTAATAACCGGCCGCTTTGAGCCGGGCCAGGCTTTCAGGCACGCCGTCGCAGACGATAAATTTGTCGGGCTCCCACACGTAGGTACCGATTTCCTCATTCAGCACCCCATCGCGGTCGAGGAAAACGGCTTTGTTTTTTGTTGTCATAGAGAACAAAGGAAGTAGCGCGAACTTTGTAGTTCGCGTCCCCACGCCGTTAGAGAATCGTTGATTAGGCGCGGGGACGCGAACTACAACTGAAAGTCAGCGCAGCTAAAGTTCGCGCTACTGTACACTACATGAAAATTGCGATAATCGGCGGCGGCATCAGCGGCCTCACCCTGGCCTGGTACCTGCAAAAGGCCGGCGTAGCCTACGACCTGTTCGAGGCCGACGCCCAGCCCGGCGGGAACCTGCGTACCTGGGCCGCCCCCGGCGGCTACCTGCTCGAAACCGGCCCCAACTCTCTGCAATTAAGCCCCGAGCTGGCCGACCTGCTCGCCGACCTCGGCCTGACCGACCAGGTGGAAGACGCCGCCGCCGTGAGCCAGCACCGCTACGTGCTGCGCGATGGCCGCTACCAGGCCCTCCCCGGCTCGCCCCCCGCCCTGCTCACCAGCGGCTTCTTCAGCCTGAAAACCAAGTGGCAGCTGCTGCGCGAGTTCACCCGCCCCGCCGCCGCGCCCGATACCAGCGAAACCGTGGCGCAGTTTTTCCGCCGCCGCTTCGGCCCCGAAATCGTCGATTACGCCGTCAATCCCTTCATTTCGGGCATCTACGCCGGCGACCCCGAGCAGCTGCTCATCTACAAAACCTTCCGGCAGCTGCCGGCTCTGGAGCAGGCGCACGGCTCGGTGCTGCGCGGGCTGATGAAAACCGGGAAGGGCGCGCCGCGCCGCCGCATCGTCACGCTGGCCGGCGGGGTGCAGCGCCTGGCCGACACCCTGGCCGCGCAGCTTACCAACTACCAGCCGGGCACGGCCGTGTCGGCCCTCTCGCGGGCCGCCGATGGCAGCTACCAGCTGGAGCTGCGTAGCGCCCGGGGCCTCGAAGCCGCGCCCGGCTACTCGCATGTAGCCCTGGCGCTGCCCGCCTACGCCGCCGCCCCGTTGCTGGAGCCGCTGTTTCCGGAGGCGGCGTCCGCGCTGGCCGCCGTGCACTACCCGCCCATGAGCGTGGTGTACTCGGCCTACGACCGCGCCGCCGTGGCCCACCCGCTCAACGGCTTCGGGGCCCTGCACCCGAAGGTGGAAAACGCCTATGCGGCCGGCGCTATCTGGACCAGCAGCATTTTCCCGCAGCGGGTGCCGGCCGGGCAGGTACTATTCACCTCCTTCGTGGGCGGCACGCAGTACGCGGCCGCCGCCGGCCAGCCCGAAGCCGCGCAGCTGGCGGCTGTGCACGCCGAGCTGGCCCTGCGCTACGGCATCGCGGTCGCACCGCGCTGGCAGGGGCGCTACTTCTGGGCGCGCAGCATTCCGCAGTTCGACGCGGCTATTGTGGGCGCGCACGCGGCAGCCGAAGCGCTGGCGGCCGAGGGCGTGCGGGCCGTGGCCAACTGGCGGGCCGGGGTGAGCGTGCCCGACTGCATCCGCTTCGCCCGCGATACGGCGGCCGAGCTGGCCGCCGGGCTGTAGGCTGACTGCTAACTTTATCAGAAAAGCAGCATACTTGTATACCCGGGTTTTATGCGTAAAATAGCTGGCTCATTCCCGGCCCGGCGTGCAGCTTCGGGAGGGCAAACCCTATCTTTGGGGCCAATCTGAGAACTATGAGTGAAGGCCTCGTCCTTATCCCCACGTACAACGAGCGCGAAAATGCGGAGCTGATTATCCGCAAGGTGATGTCGCTGCCGCGGGCTTTCGACGTGCTGATTATCGACGACGGCTCGCCAGATGGCACCGCGGCCATTGTGCGCGGGCTGATGAGTGAGTTTGCAGGCCGCCTGTTTCTGGAGGAGCGCACCGGCAAGCAGGGCCTGGGTACGGCCTACATCCACGGCTTCCGCTGGGCGCTGGCGCACGACTACGCCTACATCTTCGAGATGGACGCCGACTTCTCGCACAACCCCAACGACCTGCTGCGCCTGCACGATGCCTGCGCCGTGGACGGCTACGACCTGGCCATCGGCTCGCGCTACATTCAGGGCGTGAACGTGGTGAACTGGCCCATGTCGCGGGTGCTGATGTCGTACTTCGCCTCCTGGTACGTGCGCCTGATTACGGGCATGCCCATCCGCGATGCCACGGCGGGCTTCAAGTGCTACACCGCCCCGGTGCTGCGCGCCCTCGACCTGGGCAACATCCGCTTCGTGGGCTACGCCTTTCAAATTGAGATGAAATGGCTGGCCTACCAGCTGGGCTTTCGCATCAAGGAAGTGCCCATTATTTTCACCGACCGCACCCGGGGCACGTCCAAAATGAGCAAAGGCATTGTAGAGGAGGCCTTTTTCGGGGTGCTCCAGATGAAAATCAACAGCTGGTTCAACCCGCTGAAGCGGGCGGCGTAGCGAACGTCATGCTGAACGCAGTGAAGCAT
>JALYUI010000035.1 GCA_030853845.1 Bacteroidota bacterium
GTGTTGCGGTAGGTATTGGCGTTGTAGGCGCTGCTCAGCAGGTTGGTATTAGCGTAGAGGCCGCTTGAAAACTCAATCTTGTTGGCGTTGTAGATGTCGTTGCCCACCACCCAGTTCACGAAAATACTGGCATCGAAGCCCTTGTAGGCAAACTGGTTGTTGAGGCCGCCCGTGAACTTGGGGTTGGTGTTGCCAATCACCGTACGGTCGTTGTCGTCAATCTTGCCGTCGCCGTTCAGGTCCTTGAAGCGGATGTCGCCGGGGCCTTCGGGCGCGAAGGAGTTGGCGTTCACGGCCACGCCATCCTTGGGTTTCCAGTTGCGGGCCACGGTGCCGTCGTAGCTCACGAAGTCGTTGGCGGTATAAAAGCCGTCGGCCACGTAGCCGTAAATCTGGCCCAGCGGCTGGCCCACCTTAATGAAGTAGTCGGAGCTGGGGCCATCGGACCCGGCCCAGTTCGAATTATATAGGAAAAAATCAGCCCCCTGGCCCAGGCTCTCGACCTTGTTGCGGTTAATGGATAGGTTAGTGTTGGCCGTCCAGGTAAAGTCCGGGGTCTGGAATATGGTACCGCTCACCTGGAATTCGAGGCCACGATTCGACGTTTTGCCGGCGTTCTGCTGCTGGGTGGGGTAGCCCGAGGTGGTGGGCGTGGTCTTGTTCAGCAGCAGGTCGTAGGTATTATTATAGTAAGCGTCTACCGTTACCTGCACGCGGTTGTTGAACAGGGCCAGGTCCACGCCCACGTTGCGCGAGGCTGTAGTTTCCCACCTCAGAAACTGGTTGGCTAGCGAGGTATTGGCTAGGCCCGGCACCAGCACGTCGCCAAACCCATACTGCGACTGCGTGCTGCCCGTGCCTGTAATACTCGGCACTTGCACGCCCAATACCGAGAGGTAGAGATAATCGTTGATGCGGTTATTGCCCGATAGGCCGTAACTCAGGCGCAGTTTCAGGTCCGAAATGGTGTTGGCATAGGGCTGTAGAAACGACTCCTTCGACAGGCGCCAGGCCAGCGAAGCCGCTGGGAAGTAACCCACCCGACGGCCCGGCGCAAACTTCGACGAGCCGTCGGCCCGGAACGTGAGCGTGGCCAAGTACTTGTCTTCAAACGAGTAGTTCAGCCGCGAAAAGCCCGAGAGCAGACGGCTGCTACCCGTAGCCGAACTGATGGTGGGTTGCACGCCGGCCGGCGGCGCGCTCTGGTTGAGGCTGGCCAAGGCCCGCTCTGGGGAGATGGCGCTGGGCAGATATAGCACCGCCACATTCAGCGAGCGGGCGTCCAGCTGGTAAATTTCTTCGCCCACCAGCACGTCGAAGCTGTGCTTGCCCTTGGTGAGGTTGTAGGTGAGTACGTTGTTGTTGTTCACTGTAGTTACCTCGCTGGTGGCAATGGAGGCCGTGGGCTGCAAGCCGTTCTGGCGGGCAACGGGCGTCAGAGGACCGTTGAAGGCGTTTTGCACCAGGTTGGTGGTTTCCACGCCCACCGTTGAGCGGAAGGACAGGTTTTTCAGAATGTTATAGGTAGCCGAACCGTTCACGTTCAGCACTTTCTGCGGGTTCAGGCGGTACTCCTGGCTGTTAAGCGTGATGGGGTTGCCCAGGCGGGCACCCGAAGTGGCCTGGCTTTCATCGAACACGTCCTGGTCCTGCACCACGCCGCCGCTGAACTCGAAGGGGCGGTACTCAATCACATTGCGCAGGCGCGAGGTTTGCGAGGTGCCCGTCGAGTTGGTGCCCGCGCCCGTGGTGGTCGTCACGTTGTAGCGGGCATTAAACCCCACGCGGAACTTGTCGCTCACCTTGCTGTCGAGGCGGAAGTTCACCAAGTAGCGGTCGAAGCCCGAGCTCAGCTGAATACCTTGTTCGGTGTTGCGGGTCAGGCTCAGCGCGTAGTTGGTGCCCTTCACGCCCCCGGCGATGGACACGTTGTGGGTTTGCTGGAAGGCATCGCGGCCAAACACCTGCTCTTGCCAGTCGGCTGTGGGCAGGTTATTGAAAGCCCCCAGGCTGTCGTAGCGCGCGGTGCCGTAGGCTTTCTTGAAGTCGGCCTGGGCAGTGGTACCGGCCAGTTGGGCGCGCTCAAACTGGTAGTGCACGAAGTCACTGGGTCCGAGCAGACTCAGTTTTTTCGAAAGCCGACGCACGCCCGCGAAGCCGTTGTAGCTCACCGTAGTGCGGCCTTCCCGGCCAATTTTGGTGGTGATGATAACCACGCCGTTGGCCCCGCGTGCGCCGTAGATGGCAGTAGCAGCGGCATCCTTCAGCACGTCGACCGACTGAATGTCTTGGGGCGAAATCGTGCTCAGCGCGTTTTCTACCTGCACGCCGTCTACCACGTACAGCGGCGAGTTGTCCTGGGTGATGGAGCCGCCGCCCCGAACCCGCACCGTTACGCTGGCCCCAGGTGCGCCTTCCGAGGTGGTGAGCTGCACGCCGGCCAGGCGACCGGTCAGGGCCTCGGCGGCCGAGTTCACCGGCACGTCCCGAAGCTGCTTGGCACTCACCGACGATACCGAGCCGGTAACGTCGCGCCGCTGCACTTGCTGGTAGCCAATCACCACTACGTCGGCCAGCTGCGCCACGTCCGAGAGCAGCGTCACGTTCAGGTTCGAATTATCGCCGATGGGCACCGTTTTCGTCGTGAAGCCGACGTAGCTGAAAACCAGCGCGGGCGTTTTCACGTCGTTCGCAACGGTGAGCACGTAGGTGCCATCCGAGTTGGTCGAAACGCCGTTGGTCGTGCCTTTCAGCAGCACGGTCACGCCGGGCAGCGCCTCGCCCGTATCCGATTTCACAACGCCCTCAATCTGACGGCCTTGGGCTGCGGCCAGTCCGATACTCCCCAGCAGCAGGAGCCAGAGCAGGAGAAATTGTTTTTTCATGGGAAAAGAAATTGGGTGGGAGTTTTTTTTATGATGGTTAATGATTAGTGGTTAATGAAATCGGGAGAATGCGCTATTAAAACTCACTAACCTCTGACCATTAACCAGTAATCATTAAAAAGCTTAGCGCAGGGCCTCCAGGGGCACAGCGTCCATATCAGTGTATTCGCGGTTTTCGCCGGCCATGCCCCAGATAAAGGCGTAGGCCGACGTGCCGCAGCCGGTGTGGATGGACCACGGCGGCGAGAGAATCGCCTGCTCGTTGCCCACCCACAGCGGGCGGGTTTCGCGGGGCTCGCCCAGCATGTGCAGCACCCGCTGCCGCTCAGGCAGGTTGAAGTAGAGATAAGCTTCCATGCGGCGGTCGTGGGTGTGGCTGGGCATCGTGTTCCATACGCTGCCGGGGGCCAGTTGGGTGAGTCCCATCACCAGTTGGCAGCTCTGAATGCCCTCGGCGTAGATGTATTTGTAGATGGTGCGGACGTTGGCCGTTTCGGCCGCGCCCATCTGCACGGGCGTGGCCTCGGCCTGGGTGCGGCGCGCCGTGGGGTGGGCGTGGTGGGCCGGAGCCGAGAGCAGGTAAAACTTAGCGGGGTTACCTGCGTCGGCGCTGGCAAACTGCACGTCCTGCGCGCCCATGCCCACGTACAGGCAATCCTGATTACCCAGCTCGTACACCGTGCCGTCCACCGTCACGGTGCCCGCGCCGCCCACGTTCAGCGCGCCCAGCTCACGGCGCTCCAGAAAGTATTTCGCCTTCAGCGACTCGGGGCAGGGCAGCGCCAGGGCCGTGCCCAACGGCTGCGCGCCGCCCACCACCATGCGGTCGTAGTGCGTGTACGTCAGGCTGATTTCTCCCGGCACGAACACTTCCTCAATCAGAAAATGCTCCCGCAATCCGCTCGTATCAAGCGTGGCAGTTTCGCGGGGTCCGATGGCAAAGCGGGTTTTCATTTCAATGATTAATGGTCAGTGGTTAGTGATTAATGAGTTGAACAAGTCGTTAGCGGAGCATTAACCACTAACCGTTCATCATTAACCATTAAAGAATTACCTCCCCATCCAGCCGCCGTCGACGGTGAGGATGGTGCCGTGCACGTAGTCGCTGGCGGCCGAGGCCAGGAACACGGCCGGGCCCTGGTAGTCGGTGGGCTGGGCCCAGCGGCCGGCCGGGATGCGGGATAAAATGGCGGCGCTACGCTCCTCGTCCTGGCGCAGGGCGGCGGTGTTGTCGGTGGCCACGTAGCCGGGGGCAATGGCATTCACGTTCACGCCGCCGCTGGCCCACTCGTTGGCCAGGGCCTTCACCAGGCTGCCCACGCCGCCCTTGCTGGCCGCATAGCTGGGCACGTTGATGCCGCCCTGAAAGGTGAGCAGCGAGGCCGTGAACACGATTTTGCCGCTGCCCTGCTTCAGCATCTGTCCGCCAATGGCGCGGGCCAGCCGGAAAGGCGCGTCGAGGTTGATGCTGAGAACAGCATCCCAGTCGTCGTCGGAGTGCTCGGCGGCCGGCGCGCGGCGGATGATGCCGGCGTTGTTGAACAGAATATCAATGACCGGAAAATCGGCCTGCACCTGCTTGATGAAACCCTGTAGCTGGTCCAGTTGGCCAAAGTCGGCCTCGTAGCCCCGGTACTCGCGGCCCAGCGCCTGCACGGCAGTTTCGGTTTCGCCCCCCGCCGGCATATGCATCGACACACCGATGATGTCGGCCCCGGCCTCGGCCAGGCCCAGCGCAATGGCTTGGCCAATGCCGCGGTCGCAGCCCGTAACGAGGGCGCGCTTGCCGGCCAAACTGAATGCGGAAGGGAAAAAGGACATGAAAATCAGGTGAGGTGAGACTGGACTTTAAAGTGGACTTAGCTGAATATTCGGTACTCTTGTAGAGTATTGAGCTGATTAAAGGTTCCGGTGAGGCGCCCGCGAATGCAAGAGTTGGACAATATTTTTTTGTGCAATCGTTGCCGGGAACGATGTCAACTGGCAGATGTTCGGCGCGACAGACTTCATTTCCACGCGCCGCAGTACATTACGGCCGTTTTCCGGGCCTTCGTCCAACCAAAATCCGCTTCTGCCGTTTATTGAACTTTATAAAGAAAACAGCTTGGACCCCGTCACCATCAAGGATATTGCCCGCGCCCTCAACCTGTCGACCTCCACGGTGTCGCGGGCGTTGCGCGACAGCTACGAAATCAGCCCCGAAACCAAGCGGCTGGTAATGGAGTACGCCGAACGTCTCAACTACCGCCCCAACCCCATTGCCCTGAGTCTGAAGGGCAGTAGCAGCAAGGCGCTCGCAGTTATCGTACCCCAGATTGCCAACAATTTCTTCTCGCAGGCCATCAACGGCATCGAGGCCATTGCCTACAACCGGGGCTACCACGTCATCATCTTTCAAACCCACGAGAGCTACGAGCGCGAAATCGCCAACGTGCAGCAGGCCCTGGACCGGCGCGTCGATGGCCTGCTGCTCTCCCTTTCGAGCGAAACGGCCGACGTGGCCCACCTGGCCGCCCTGCACGCGCAGGGCGTGCCGCTGGTGCTGTTCGACCGCGTAGCGCCCGAGCTGCCCGTGACGCAGGTAGTGGCCGACAACTTTGGCGGGGCCTACGCCGCCACCGCGCACCTGCTGCAAACTGGCCGCCGCCGCATTGCTCACCTCACTATTCCGTCGTTCCTCAGCATCACACAGGAGCGCCTGGCCGGCTACCGCGCCGCCCTGGAGCAGTACGGCGTGGCTTTCGACGAAAACCTGGTACGCTACGGCACCTTCGGCCCCGACGAGGCCGACGAGCTGGTGGAGCAGCTGCTGGCCCAGGAACCGCGCCCCGACGCCTTTTTCACGGCCAGCGACCGCCTGGCGCTGGGCTGCCTCACGGCGCTACGCAAGCGCGGCATCCGCATTCCGGAAGATATTTCGCTTATCGGCTTCACCAACCTGCCCGCCGCCGACATGCTGAACCCGCCCTTAAGCACCGTGACCCAGCCCGCCCAGGATATTGGCCAACTGGCCGCCGAGCGCCTCATCGAGCTGATTGAGCGCAAGCAGAAAGCCTCGCCCCCGGCCACCGTGAAGCTGCCTACTACGCTGGTCGTGCGCGAGTCGTCGGCCCTGGAAGCGCGGAAAGAAACGGATTTCCGGATTGGGCTGTAGCGTGGACGCTGCGAGTCCGCGCGTTTGAACGACCGAACCAAC
>JALYUI010000117.1 GCA_030853845.1 Bacteroidota bacterium
CGGACTACAAAGTCCGCGCTACATCCTGCCGCGTACCAGCAGTTAATAAGGCGGGCAGGGCATCGCCAGGTCGTGATATAACTCGACGGTGGGGGCTGCGGGCGGTTCCGACGGCGTGAGAATTACCCCGAACTGGCTGGTGAGCCCGCCCGTCGTTTCCGGGCCGAGGAAGCTGTGCAGGCCAAGAAGCAGCATCATGCTCGCACTATCACCGGCAATGAACAGCGCGCTCACAATCGAATCCACCTCGAACTGGAAGCCCAGTAGCGGAGTCGGCTCATCGGTGGTAGTCGTCGTCATAAACATCGGCTTGTCGGGCTGCTCCGCCAGTTTCCAGTTGGTGAGCCAGAGGCTGGCCAGCGTCGTCGGGATGATGAAGTCGCCCAGCAGCTCCGGTATCGGTGCAGCGCTGGCGGGGCCGTAGTAAGCCGTCAGGCGCTCGCCTTTCTCGTTGAGGGCGTACAGCACGGCGGTAAAATTGCCCGCCTGCAAAGGGGAAGAGAGCAGAAAATCGACCCGCACAAAACGGACACCGACGGCCGATAGCACCTGTTTGATGGAATCGATGGAAAAGCTCAGGCTGCCCATGCGCGCTTTGCCGTCCGATAGCGCGAAGGCCTGGCGCAGGGTTTCGCCGTTGGCGTTCACAGCGTCTTGCCAGGCTGCCTGGCCCGTCGCGAAGGCCAGCTCGGTCATATAAGGAGGAACCATATGATTTGGAGAACAGGAGTGCAAAAAAGGAAGGGAGAGTGATGCAGAAAAGGTGAGAAAAGCAACAGAGGTGGCAAAAAAGGCCCGGCAGGCCCGGCTAACGATAGGACCGAGGCGGATGGTGGACAAGAACGATGGAAGCGCGGTGGGGCGGACACCGCCGGCATCGAGCGGCTAATAATAGCGGTAGGCCGGGATGCACCCGGTAGTGAGCTCAGCGTAGCCGCACCCAGCCTTTTTCCGGCTCCGATGAACGGCAGTCCTCCTCACCCCGTCGAACGCGGAAGACAGCACAAAGGACTCGCTAAGCCCGCACTATTGCACGGGTAGAAATACGTGAATTCAGAAGCACGTATTTATACGGGGGTAGCAAGCGCTATCAGCCCGTACTTGCACGGGGGCGGTTGCCGGGGAGCAGGCAGGTACGGGGCCGGTTAATCCAGGCGGCGCAAGCCTAATACGCCGATGATTATCAGGCTGGTGAAGAATACACTCGCCCATGAGAAGGGCTGCTTCAGGTACAGCGTATCGACCAGCTTGATGCCCACCACAGCCAGGGCCATCCAGGCCGAGTAGGCAGTGGCAGTGGGAATAGTGCGCATGGCCTGCGACAGAAACAGCACGTTGGCCAGCCCGAAGGCCACGTAGGCCAGCAGCGGCAGCACCGGCAGCAGCAGCGCCGGCTGCGTGAAGCTATGCGCCCAGGCCACTTCCCGGATACGCTGCATATTGAGGGCCTTGAGGCTGTACGTCCAGAAAACCTCCATCAGGGAGGCCAGGAACAGGGATAACCAGGGATTAATCAACGGGGCAGGGCAACGGGAGATGAATGGACGGCTGTTTCCGCCAGCGGCGCGGAGGCCGGGGCGGCTGCGAAATTACCGCCCGGCCGCTGCGCCGGAATAGTGGCGTCGAAAAGCTCCGGTACCGGCCAGCCGTGCAGGGGCTTCAGGGCTGGCACGCGGTTGGTGAGCCTGGTTAGCAGCCGGCCGCGCAGGCCGTGGTAGGCCCGGAAAAGGGGCGAGCGCCGCGCCAGCTCCTCTTCATCGAAACGGGCCACGGAAAATACGTGCTGGCTGAAGTAGTCCTTCGGAAAAGCGTAGGGCAGGCCCCATTTTAGCGGCTTGCGGTCGGGGCGGTAGGCGGTGCCGAAAATCCAGTCCCAGAAGGCAAATTTGGTCGAGAAGTTGGCGTAGAATACCTCCTCGTGGTCGGCGTGGTGCCAGAGGTGCATTTCGGGGCCGTTGATGAAGTATTGCAGCCGGCCCGAGCGCACATCGATGTTGCAGTGAATCCAGATGCCCCACACGGCATCGATGCAGGCCTTGATGGGCACCACCATGGGGTCGGCCCCAAGCAAAATAATGGGCGCAAACTCAATGGTCTGGTTAATGATGATTTCCAAGGCGTGCGAGCGGGAGCCGGCCAGCCAGTCGACCTGCTTGCCCGAGTGGTGCGCCTCGTGGGTGCGCCAGAACAGCGGGCTGCTGTGCTGAAACCGATGAAACCAGTAGATGTAGAAGTCGTGGGTAACCAGGAAAAACAGCACCTGCGTCCAGATGGGCCAGCCCGTCACAAAATGCAGCTTCGAGAAACCGAAATGCTGGTCGAGCGGCAGAATGATGTAGTCGAAGATGATGATTTTCAGGGCGAAGCTCTGCACGAAGGTGTAGAGCACCAGGTCGGTCCAGAAACCTTCGCGGAAAAACGGCAGGCCCTTGCGGTAGGGAATAATGCGCTCCAGCGTAATCACGATGGCCACCCAAACGAGCAAAATGGCGGTGGTGATGAGTTCGACGTGGTGCATGGCGGGGTAGTTGTTTATCGAAAGAACGTCATGCTGAGCTTGTCGAAGCATCTCTACCGCAGCAGTAAACTCAATCAAAAGAATTAGTTACGCGGTAAAGATGCTTCGACAAGCTCAGCATGACGTGCTATGTTCGTTCAGGCGGTTCGAGGTTTCAACCCAAAAGGCCTACTCCTGGTTCGGCGACAGCTCGCGGCGCAGGCGGGCGCGGGGCTCCAGCTCCGAGTCGTACACGCGCTTCACGCCATCGCCGAGGCCTTCCTCCACGTCGCGGATGTCGCGCACGAGCTTGGCCATGCCGCCGGGCTCCACGCTGGCGGCGTGGTCGGAGCCCCAAGTGGCGCGGTCCAGGGTGAAGTGGCGCTCCACGAAGCTGGCACCCAGCGTCACAGCGGCCACGGTGGTGGCCAGGCCGGTTTCGTGGCCCGAGTAGCCGATGGGCGTCGTCGGGAACATGGCCTGTAGGGTGGGCACCATGCGCAGGTTCAGCTCGGCGGGCGGGCAGGGGTAGGAGGAAGTGGAGTGGGCAATCATCAGCTTATCGAGGCCCACCCATTTCACGGCCTGATGGATTTCGTCGACGGTGCTCATGCCGGTGCTCAGCATCAGCGGGCGGCCGGTGGCGCGCACGCGGTCGAGCAGGGGCTTGTCGGTGAGGGAAGCGGAGGCCATCTTGTAGAGCACGGGGGCAAACTGCTCCATGAAATCGACCGAGGGCTCGTCCCAGCACGAGGCGAACCAGTCGATGCCCAGGGCGCGGCAGTAGTCGTCGATGGCGGTGTATTCGGCCTGGCCAAACTCGGTTTTGCGCTTGTAGTCGATGTAGCTCATGCGGCCCCAGGGGGTGTCGCGCTGCTTTTCCCACTGGTCTTTGGGCACGCACAGCTCGGGCGTGCGCTTCTGGAATTTTACGGCGTCACAGCCAGCTTTGGCGGCTTCCGAATCAGCTGCTTGGCCAGGTCGAGCGAGCCGTTGTGATTGATGCCGATTTCGGCAATGATATAGGCCGGGTGGCCCGCGCCGATAAATCGGTTTTTACGAATTTCAACAGCTTTCATAAGCGGGTTTTCTAGTTGCTGGTTACTTGTTGCTAATGGTCGTTTGATTGGTTTCAGATTGCTGGTCAGGAATAAACCAGCAACCAGAAACCGGGAATTCTTTAAATGGCCGTCCAGCCGCCGTCCACGACCAAATTGGCTCCGGTCATGTAGGCCGAGGCGTCGGAGGCGAGGAAGACGACCGCGCCCTGGTAATCGGTGGGTGTGGCCATGCGGCCGAGCGGGGTTTTGGCGCTGTATTGCTTGATGAAAAATTCGTCCTGGCTGTTTTCCACGCCGCCGGGCGAGAGCGTGTTCACGCGCACGCCGGCCGCGCCCCAGTAGGCGGCCAGATAGCGGGTAAAGTTCACCACTGCGCCCTTGGTGGTGGGGTAGGAGGGCGACTTGTAGAAGGTCTGCTCGCCGGCCTCGTTGCGGTAAATGCTCTGGTCGGGACCCACCATGCCGTAGGTGCTGGCCACGTTGATGATGCTGCCGTGGCCCTGCTGCGCCATAGGGGTGCCAAATACCTGCGCGGCCAAGAATACGCCCGTCACATTCACCTCCAGCACCTGCCGGAACGTGGCCAGCGGGAAGTTCTCGAACTTGCTCAAATCGGCCGCCAGCGCGGGGTTTTCGAACATGTCGTTGATGGCGGCATTGTTCACCAGCACGTCGATGTGGCCGAAGCGGGCCAGAATCTGGTCGCGCGCGCCGGCTAGCGACTCCGGGCTGGTGACATCCACGGCCAGGGCCAGGTGCGGCCCGCCGCCCAGCCCGAAGGCCACGGCAGCGGCGGCTTCCGCGTTCAGGTCGGCCACCACCACGTTGGCTCCGGCCTCGGCCAGCGCGGCGCAGTGCTTTTGGCCGATGAGCCCGCAGGCCCCGGTGACAATGGCAGTTTTGTTGGTGAGATTGAAGAGGTTCATTGAAAGGCCGTTCTGGCGGGTCACCTCACCCCCTAGCTCCCTCTCCCGTGGAGAGGGGGAACTAGTATCTAGTCTTATAAAAGGCTAGCATTTAGATGAGGAAAAGCAGAGAAATAAAGCTAAAAATTAGAAACTAGTCCCCCCTCTCCACGGGGGAGGGGGCTAGGGGGTGAGGTTTTCGTTGAACGAGCTATTTCGCTTTGGCCGGTGCGGCATTCGTCACTTTACGGAACACGGCTTCCACCGGCTCGCCCAGCAGGCGGGCGGCCACGTCGCCAGCCTCAATAGCTTCTTTGAGCAGCGGCAGTACCTCGCGGTAGGTCGCCAGGGTGTAGGCCACATCCTCATCCGAGTGCGAGAAGCACATGTTGTGGAAGCCGCCCCACATGATGCCGCGCTTGAACAACTCCTGCTGCATAAAAGCCTTAATCTCCATGCCGTTGCCGGACGAAGGGTCGAAGGTGACGATGCTGCGGCAGTCGTAGCCGTAGCACTTGGTGTAGCTGGTCAGGCCCAGTTCGGCGGCAATTTCGTTGTAGCCATCCTTGAGCTTTTTGCCCTGCTCGGCGAGGCGGGCGGGCACGTTCTTTTCGCGCATTTCGGCGATGGTGGCCACGGCGGCAGCCAGGCTCAGGGCCTCGCCCCCGAACGTGGTGAAGAAAAATACGTCCTGCTCGAACAGCTCCATCACGTCGCGCCGGCCGGTGAGCAGCGCGATGGGCATGCCGTTGGCAAATGCTTTGGAGTACACCGCCAAATCGGGCGTGATGCCGAAAAACTCCTGTGCCCCGCCCACGGCCACCCGGAAGCCCGTCCACATCTCATCGAAGATGAGCAGCGTGCCGTTTTCCTTACACAGCCGGGCCACTTCGTGCAGGAAGTTGTCCTTGGGCGCGTCGAAAATAAACGGCTCCAGAATTACGCAGGCCACGTTTTCGTCGAGCAGGGCCTTCAACGAATCAATATTGTTGTACTCGAAGGCGGCCACCAGGTCCTTGCTTTCCTGCGGTATGCCCTTATCGCGGCTGGTGGTGCCGATGTACCAGTCGTGCCAGCCGTGGTAACCGCAGCACAGCACCTTGTCGCGGCCGGTAAAGGCGCGGGCCACGCGCACCGCCGCCGAGCACACATCCGCGCCGGTTTTGCTGATGCGGATGCTTTCGGCGTTGGGAATGATTTCGTGAATCAGCTCCGAGAGCTCCACTTCCAGCTCGTGCATCATCGAGAAGGTGATGCCGTCTTCGAGCTGCTTTTTGATGGCGTTATCCACCCGCTCGTAGGCGTAGCCCAGCGAGATGGGGCCGATGCCCATCTGGAAATCGAGGTACTCGTTGCCGTCCACGTCCCAGATGTGGGAGCCTTTGGCGCGCTTCACGTACTTGGGGCTCACGCCTTTGGTGTACTGGCCGGGGCCTTTGGCGAGCGTCTGCGTCACCGGCGTCATGATTTTCTGGGCGCGGGCGTACAGCTCGTCCGACTTCGTGATGTCGGGATAATTAGCGTTGGAATAAACGGTGTTGGGCATGGGGTGGGGTGTTTATCGATTAATTCTGAACGTCATGCCTATCTAACTTCCGCGCAGTTGAAGCATCCCTACCGCAGTAGTAATTAATACTGATACAACGAAGCGGTAGAGACGCTTCGGCTAC
>JALYUI010000126.1 GCA_030853845.1 Bacteroidota bacterium
GCTTCATGAGGGTCGCCTTCATGGCGGCCTCTACTTTGCGGGCAATCTGCTGGGGGTTGGGGCCGAATTTGGAGAGCTTGCCGAGTACGTTCCAGAGCTCGTCGCGCACCTTGTTGTAGGTGCGGGAAGTGGTGATGTCGGTGAGGTACTCCTTGAGCGCGCCCACGTTGGGGTCGATGCTCATGCAGTTGTCGTTCAGCACGACAATCATGTTGTTGTTGAGCACGCCGGCCTGGTTCAGGGCCTCGAAACTCATGCCCGCCGTCATAGCCCCGTCGCCGATGACGGCGATGTGCTGGCGGTCGAACTCGCCCTTGTAGTCCGACGCCACGGCCATGCCCAGCGCCGCCCCGATGCTGGTGCTGCTGTGGCCCACGCCAAAGGCATCATACGGGCTTTCGCTGCGCTTGGGGAAGCCCGACATGCCCTTATAGCGGCGGTTGCTCGGGAATTGCCCGCGTCGGCCGGTGAGGATTTTGTGGCCGTACGCCTGGTGGCCCACGTCCCAGATGAGTTGGTCGTGGGGCGTGTTGAAGACGTAGTGCAGGGCCACCGTGAGCTCGACTACGCCCAGGGAGGCCCCGAAATGGCCGCCGTAGATGCTGACGGAGTCGATGATAAAATCGCGCAGCTCGGTGCTGAGCTGGACTAATTGCTCGGGCGCGAGCTTTTTGAGGTCGTCGGGCGAGTCAATTGCCGCGAGCAGCGGGCCGGGTTCAACTATCATCAGGGCAGGCGTGGTGGGTTGGGTGACGGAGAGTTAACCGCCTGACCCGCTAAAAGATTATCGGGCTGGCCCAAAGGTACGACGGCGCGCCAACAGCGGTTGGCGGGCGCGGTAGAATTCGGGTGCTGGTCGGGTTTTCGCGGGGGTTAATCCAGTTTGCGCCGGCTGGTCCGGCCGGGTGGCGGACCTTTGCGTATCGGCAGGCCGGTGGCAGAACGTTATACGTTCCTCTTGCGTGATGTGCGAAACCATGTAACGCCGGGCTGCCCTGCCCGATACATAACCCCGCCGCTACTTCCGCTGTTTGCCGCTCCCCGAGCTGCTGCCCGCCGCCTTTGCTCCGCACAAATTACCTCACAAACCCTGGTGGCCACATGCAACCATCGCCCCCGATTTTGGCCTTTGCGCCATTGCTTATTTTCCGCTAAAATGAAACCCCTCTTACCCGCCGTGGCTATTCTGATGGCCACTTTCCTGAGTACCTATTCATCAGCCCAAACGCAGCCCGGCGGCACGCGGCCGGCGGCCGCCGCGCCCCGCGCTACCACCAGCGGCCGCGTGACCGGCACCGTGACCGATGCCACCACCGGCAAGCCGGTTTCCTACGCCTCGGTAGCCGTGCTCGATGAGGCCGGCAAGCCCGTGAACGGCGGCGTGTGCGGCGACGATGGCAAGTTTGTACTGCCCGGCATTCCGGCTGGTACCTATACGGTGCAGGTGAGCTTTCTGGGCTACCAGAACGTGACGCGGGCCGGCGTGGTAGTGGCCGCCGGGCAGGCCGCCGACCTCGGCACCCTGCCCCTGGCAGCCACGGCCCAGAAGCTGGGCGAAGTGGTGGTAACGGCCCAGAAGCCGCTGATTGAGGAGCGCGTGGACCGCACGGTGTACAACGCCGAAAACGACCAGACCACCCGCGGCGGCGACGCCACCGACGTGCTCAAGCGCGTACCGCTGCTGAGCGTGGACCTCGACGGCAACGTGAGCCTGCGCGGCTCCAGCAACATCAAGGTGCTCATCAACAACAAGCCCTCGGCCATTGCCGCCAACAGCATTGCCGATGCGCTGAAGCAGATTCCGGCCGACCAGATTAAGAGCGTGGAGGTGATTACCTCGCCCTCGGCCAAGTACGATGCCGAAGGCACGGGCGGCATCATCAACATCATCACCAAGCAGAATAACCTGAGCGGCGGCACCCTGGGCGTGGATGCCAGCGTGGGCACCCGCAGCAGCAACCTGGGCCTGCAAGGGAGCTACCGCACCGGTAAAATGGGCTTCTCGCTGGGCGGCTTCGGCCGGGCGGGCTACAACGTGCCGGGCGAGTTCTCGAACGAGCAAATCATTAAAAATGCCGATGGCAGCCAGGCTTCCAGAACAACGCAATCGGCCGCCACGCGCCAGAGCCAGAGCTTCGGCCGCGGGGTGTTTGGCTGGGACTACGACCTCGACAAGCACAACGCCCTCACGGCCTCGCTCTCGTACGGGGCGCGCAACTCGCACACGTACCAGGATGGGCTGACCAGCCTGTCGACCATTGCCAACCGCAACTCGGTGCGCGACGTGAATACCCTCGACAACTCGGGCACCGTGGATGCCAGCCTGAACTACACCCACACCTTCGAGAAGCCGCAGCAGGAATTCAGTCTGCTGACGTTGTACAGCCGCAACGACCGCAGCAACAACTTCACCAACACCATCCTCAGCTCCGATACCGGCACGCCCAGCCTGCGCAACGAGAACCCCAGCGCCAACCAGGAATTCACGGTGCAGGCCGATTACCAGACCCCACTGGCCAAAAACCAGATTCTGGAGTTTGGCGGCAAGGACATTGTGCGCCGCGTGAACAGCGACTACAGCTACTACCAGGCCACCGGCCCCAACGGCGAGTTCGTGCCCAGCACCGGCGCGGCCCTGAACAATGGCTTCAACTACCGCCAGAACGTGACGGCCGGCTACGCCACCGTCACGCTGGGCCTCCCCAAGGGCTTCACCCTGAAACCGGGCCTGCGCTACGAGTACACCATTATTTCGGCCGATTTCAACAGCGGCCAGGACGTGGCCACGCAGAACTATGGCCTGGCCGTGCCCAGCGTCAACCTCTCGCGCAAGCTGGCCAACGGCAACGTGCTGAAGCTGGCCTACAACCGCCGCATCCAGCGCCCCTCACTGCAATTCCTGAACCCCAACCCCCAGCAGTCGAACCCGCTCATCCTCACCACCGGCACGCCGGGGCTGAAGCCGGAGTACACCAACAACTACGAGCTGGGCTACAGCACCATCGTGAAGCGGGCTAACCTGAGCTTCACCACGTTTGCGCGCAATACCACGGGTTCTATCCAGTCAGTGCGCCGTCCCGTCATCGACCCCATCACGAAACTGCCCACCGGCGTGCAGAACGTTACCTACGCCAACATTGGCAACGAAGATGCCTACGGCGGCAGCGTATTTGCCAGCATCAACAGCAGCAAAGTGAGTCTGAACGGCGGGGTCGATGCCTACTACGCCGTGCTGAATAATAACGTGTCGGACGCGCTCTACAACGCTCACAACGAGGGCTTCGTGGCCAGCGGCCGGGTGTTCGGCAGCTACAAGCTCACCGAGCTGTGGGGCTTGCAGGGCTTCGTGTTCTACCGGGGCAACCAGGTGCAGCTCCAGGGCAGCCAAAGCGGCTTCGGGGTCTACAGCCTGAGCATCAAGCGCGATTTTGCCGAGAAAAAGGGCAGCATTGGCTTCGGGGCCGAGAACTTCTTCACGCCCTCTATCAACATCCGCAACCAGGTCAACACACCCCTGCTCGACCAAAACAGCAGCAGCGTGGTGCACAATATGAGCTTCAAGGTGAACATCAGCTACCGTATCGGCAAGCTGACCGTGGCCCCGCCGCGCCGGGGCATGAGCATCAACAACGACGACCTGAAAAGCGGTGGTGATGGCGGCGGTGGCGGCATAGATATTGGCGGTGGTGCCGCCGGTGGTGGCGGTGGCGCACCGGCTGGCGGCGGCGGAGCCCGGCCCGCCGGTGCC
>JALYUI010000127.1 GCA_030853845.1 Bacteroidota bacterium
CTTGGTGAAGGCCCGAAATTACGGCTTTTCGACCCACCCGCCCGCTCCGGAGGTCTTTCCGCGTAAAAATAAGCTGTTCACCTGGCTGCTTTAGCGCAACCGCATGCCCTCCCCCTGCCGGGCCGTATCGGTGTAGCGACCCACGTAATTGCCTTCTTCGCGGCCACTGGCGCGCAGCAGCGTCCAGTCCACTACGGCGGTTTCGGGGAAGCTCACCGGCATGGGCTCGACGGGCGTGGCCGAGTTGGCCGCTTCGGGAAGTAGTAGGGCCTGCACCGTGTTGCCGCGCCAGCCCAGCACCCGCGCCGACGCCTGCCGGAAACTGGTATCCGAAGCCGCCACGCGCACCGACAGCAGAAACTGGTCGCCGATGGGCAGGCCAGCCAGAAACTTCTTTTTCGCCTGGGGCAGCGTGCGCAAGGCCTCACGCACCGGGTCGGCCAGGGCCGTTTCGTCGCGAGCCAGGGCCGGCCGCACGCCCGCCGGGGCCGTGGCGGCCGTGAGCACTACCGGCGTGGCCACCTGCGCGGCAGCCGTTGTTACATTCCCCGTCAGCAGAAAGGCCAAGACGGGCAATATGAAGTAGCTAGGCGTTTTCATAGAATAAATAGGAAGTTTCGGAAGCAAGTTACGGCCGAACTCGCTTCAACATCTGCCGCCGTACCTTTGATTCCCTTATGCCCCCGCCCAAACCGCAGCCGCTCCAGCCCGGCGACTTCTACTACACTCCCGAGGGCTATATGGTCTTCACCGAGCAGTACCACCGCCGCCGGGGTAGCTGCTGCCAGAGCGCCTGCCGCCACTGTCCCTGGAAATTTCAGCCTAAAACAGGTAATCAGGGCGCATCTGACCGGAAATAGGGTAGGGTGTTTGGTGAATGCCAGGATTTTGCCGATATTTGCGGCCCGTTTCCCTGCATTGTATAAAATTTAACCCTCCGATATCATGGCCCGTGTTTGTGATTTGACTGGCAAGCGTACCCGCGTTGGTAACAACGTTTCGCACTCTAATAACAAGACCAAGCGCAAGTTCTATCCGAACCTGCAGAAAAAGCGCTTCTACATCCCCGAGCAGGACGCTTGGGTGACCCTGAAAGTAGCTACTTCCACCATCCGCACCATCAACAAGAATGGCATCATGGCCGTCCTCAAGAAGGCCAAGGAGCAGGGCTTCATCGTTTACTAGATTTCTAGCGCTACGTACTGAGTAGCAAGTAGTAAGGCGATTAAGTTAACCGAACTGCCCAATACGTAGTACCAGCTACTAAAAGACCAAAAGCCCGCGCCGCTGCGGTTGCCTCTCCGGCAGCTACAGCGGCGCGGGCTTCGTCTGTTGGCGGCTACCTTCGTTCCGAGAAAGTCATTGTTCAGCGAGTTGTTTGTGATGCGATTACCACGCGCTATCCGTTCGGTTTTGAGCCTGCCAGCACGGCGGGCGGCACCCTGGCTGCTAGGCGGCTGCCTGAGCCTGGCCGGCCAATCTGCCGCCGCCCAGGTGCCTGCCTCCATCCCCAAGCCCATGGTGGACTACCCGGCCCCGGCCCGGCCCACTGATTTCCTCTTGCCAGCCTTCCATAAGCAGCGCCGCGAGCTGCTGCGGGCGCAGTTGCCGCCGCACAGCGTGGCCGTGGTGTTTGCCGCGCCGGTGCGCAACCGCGCCAACGACGTCGACTTCGTTTACCATCAGAGCCCCAATTTTTACTACCTCACCGGCTACCAAGAGCCCGATGCCGTGCTGCTGCTTTTTGCCGAGCCGCGCACCGTGGGCGGCCAGCCGGGCATCACTGAGGCGCTGTTCACCCAGCCCCGCAACCCCGCCCGCGAATCCTGGACTGGCCGCCGCCTCGGAGCTGTGGGTGCGAAAAACCAGCTGGCCCTGCAGCACACCGCCGACAATACCGACTTTGCCACCTCCGGCATCAAGTGGGCCGATTTCGACAAAATCCTGTTCGATAACCTGCCCACCGATACCCGCGACGATGTCCGCAACCCAGCCGACCTGCACAGCTTGGTAGCCACTTTCCGGCAGCAGACCAGCCTGCCAGCCAGCTACGACCCCGCCCAGACTGAAGTAGAAAGCATTATCCGTCTTTATGGCAGCCGCGATGCCAAGCGGATGGTTCAATACCTTAGAGGTGAAATAAAAGATAATCAGGGTCTTACAAAGTCGCCCATCGTTGCCGCTTACTTAGCGGCCACTACCGACGCGGCCCGCAAAGCCGCCATCGAGGCCCACCCGCCGGGCCGCTTCGACGATGCCACGCTGGGGGAAAAGCTCGGCGACCTGCGCGCCGTGAAAACGCCCGAGGAGCTGATGCTGCTGCGCCGGGCCATCCGCATCAGCGCCCAGGGCCAGCGCGAAGTGCTGAAGCTGATGCGCCCCGATATGGGCGAAATGGAGGTGCAGGGCCTGCACGAGTACGTGTACCGCCGCTACGGGGCCGAGTTTCAGGGCTATCCCAGCATTGTGGGCGGCGGGGCCAACGGCTGCATCCTGCACTACGAAACCAACGACCGCCAGCGCCTCGACAACGACCTCGTGCTGATGGACTGCGGGGCCGAATACCACGGCTACTCCGCCGACGTCACGCGTACCGCGCCGCCTTCCGGCACCTTCAGCCCCGCCCAGCGCCAGATTTACGAGCTGGTGCTGGCGGCTCAGGAAGCCGGTTTTGCTGCCTGCCGCCCCGGCGTGCCCTTCGATGCGCCCAACAAGGCCACCCAGGAAGTGGTCGCCGCCGGCCTACAAAAGCTGGGCATTATTAAAAAGAAGGAAGATTTCCAGAAATATTACCCGCACGGGGCCAGCCACTACCTGGGCCTCGATGTGCACGACCCGGGCAGCTACGGCCCGCTGCAGGCCGGCAACGTCATCACCGTCGAGCCCGGCATCTACATTCCCGCCGGCTCGCCCTGCGACCCCAAGTGGTGGAACATCGGGGTCCGCATCGAAGACGACATCCTGATTACCGCCACGGGCTACGAAAACCTCTCGGCCGAAGCCCCGCGCACCGTGACCGACATCGAAACGCTGATGGCCCAGCCCAGCGCCCTGGAAGGCTTCAAGCTGCCGGATTTGAAGTAGCTGAACCACTTAGCATATGCTTGAGCCGGTGCCGGGCGCAGCGAATACACTCGTTGAACAGCAGGGGTTCGTACTCGCTTTGCCCAGCTCCAGCTAAAGCTTATGCTACTTAGAGGGTTGTATTTTCCAAAAATCCCCGTACCTTTGCAGTCCTAAATTTAAAAAACATACCCCCCGTCGAGATGGCCAAGAAAGGAAACCGGGTGCAGGTTATCATGGAGTGCACCGAGCATAAAACCTCGGGCCTGCCGGGCACCTCGCGCTACATCACCACCAAGAACCGCAAGAACACCCCTGA
>JALYUI010000129.1 GCA_030853845.1 Bacteroidota bacterium
TTAGGTAATATACGGAAATTTGGGGAGGCAAAAGTACGGCTTTTTTCTGATGTTTCCGCTTTTGCGAACCGGCTAAGTGCCTAGCCGCAAAACAGAACCCCGGCCACCCCGTCGTGCTCCTCTATACGGGGATACGCGCGGCCGGTCGGTTTATTTTACGGTCTCACGCGCCGCCGGCCGCCCATGTTTGGGCTGGGCGAGCTGCCGGGTGCCGCAACTTCTGGCCCGAATACCGTCTTTTGACTTCGGATGCGGCCCAACGCGCGCCTCCCCTCCCCTATGCTCACCATCCGACTCACGCTGGAAAGCTTTCGCTTCGCCTGGGATGCCCTCAAATCCAACCTGTTGCGCACTATTCTGTCGCTGCTCGGGGTCACGGTGGGCATCTTCGCCATCATTGCCGTGTTCACGGTAGTCGACTCGCTGGAGGCCAACATCCGTAGCAGCCTCGACTTCGTGGGCGATAAAATTATTTCGGTGCAGAAGTGGCCCATGGAATTCGGCCCCGACTATCCGTGGTGGAAATATTTCAACCGCCCGGTGCCCAGCCCGCACGAGTTCCAGCAGTTACGCAAGCAGCTGGGGCCGAACAACAAGGGCATTGCCATTTTTGCCGCCAAGGGCAGCAACACGCTCAAGGCCGGCTCCAACTCAGTGGCCGATTGCGTGTTGCAGGGCGTGAGCTATGATTTCCGGGTGGTGAGCAACGTACCTATCAAGGAAGGGCGCTATTTCACGCCGCAGGAAATGGACCTGGCCCGGCCAGTGGCCATCGTGGGGGCCACCATCGCAGAAAACCTGTTTCCGCACGGCAATGCGCTGGGCCAGCAGTTTAAGGCCCAGGGGCGCACCTTTACCATTATCGGGGTAATGGAAAAAGAAGGCAAGAAGCTGATTTCCATTGCCAGCAACGATGCCAACTGCATCATCCCGTTCGGCATGTTCACCAAGCTGTTTGCCTTGAGCATCAACGGCATGGGCGGCCCCAGCGCCACGCTGGCCGTGAAAGGCCGCGACGACGACCCCGGCCTGCTCGACCTCGAATACGAGATGCGGGGGGTGATGCGCAACATTCGCGGCCTCAAGCCCCGTGAAGAAGATAATTTCGCCCTGAACCGCCCCGAAATGCTGGTTTCGGCCCTCGACAAGCTGTTCAGCGTAATTGATGTGGTGGGCGGCGTTATCGGCTCGTTTGCCATTCTGGTGGGCGGCTTCGGCATTGCCAACATCATGTTCGTATCGGTGCGCGAGCGCACCAACATTATCGGTATTCAGAAGTCGCTGGGAGCCAAGAATTTCTTTATTCTCTTCCAGTTTTTGTTCGAGGCAATTTTCCTGTGCCTGATTGGCGGCGCGGCCGGCCTGCTGCTGGTGTGGCTGGTAACGATAATTCCCCAGGATGCCCTGCCGCTGAACATGTCGGGAGCGCGCGTGGCGCTGGGCCTGCTCATTTCGGTAGGCATCGGCATTATCGCCGGCATTGTGCCGGCGGTACTGGCGGCCAACCTCGACCCGGTTATCGCCATCCGGGCCAAGTAGCCGGTGTTGTGCTTAAAGAATATCAGTTAGAAGAATGTCATGCTGAGCTTGCTGAAGCATCTCTAGCGCCGTAATAAATAAATTACTTGCGCGGTAGAGATGCTTTGGCAAGCTCAGCATGACGTTCTAATATTTAGATACAAGCAGTCCATATAATGACGCTACCTCCCCTCTTCAACTACGAATTTCTGGGCAACACGCTGGGGCAGTATCTTATTGCGGTGCTGATTATTCTGGTGGGCAGCATCTTCCGGCGGCTGCTGTCGCGGCTGCTCTCCAAGCTGCTGTTTGCACTCACCAAGCGCTACACGGCCGGCGTGAGCGAGACTGAGTTGCACAACCTGCTCATTCAGCCCCTTTCGCTGCTGCTGCTGCTTGTCACGCTGCAGATTGCGGCGGCTACCCTTATTTACCCGCACAGCCTGCTGGCCAAGCCCAGCGTCATCCCGTGGCACGAGGTGCTGCTGGGGCGGCTGCTGGCCCTGGCTTTCATTGTGGCGGCGGCGCGGGTGGCCCTGCGCCTGGCCGATTTCGCGCTGCTGGTGCTGCACCGCCGCGCGGCCCTGCGCACGCCCACCGTTGGCGCGACCCGCCTCGACAATCAGTTTCTGCCTTTTGCCAAGGATTTACTGAAGGTGCTGTTCATCATCGTGGCGCTGCTGGTGGCGCTGGGGCAGGTATTTGGGGTGAACGTGACAGCGCTGATTGGCGGCCTCGGCATTGGTGGTCTGGCCGTGGCTTTCGCCGCCAAAGAGAGCCTGGAAAACCTGATTGCCTCGTTCACCATCTTTCTCGACCAGCCTTTCGGCGTGGGCGACCTCGTGACGGCCGGGGCCGTGAGCGGCACCGTAGAGAAAATCGGCTTCCGCAGCACCCGCCTGCGCACGGCCGAAAAAAGCTACGTGACCGTGCCCAACAAGAGCATGATTGACAAGCCCCTCGACAACCTGTCGCTTCGCACCTCGCGCCGGGTAGGCTTCACACTGGTATTCGACCATAAAACCACCAGTACCCAGTTGCACGCCATTGTTGCCCGGGCCATGGCCGGCATTCACGCCCACCCGCGCGTGACGCAGGACGTGCAGATGAAATTCAGCGCCCTGACCCTGGCCGGCAAGGAAGTGACCGTGCAATACTTCGTGGATACCACCAGCTACGACGAATACCTCGACGTGAAAGAAGAGCTTAACTACTGTATAGTAGAGGTGATTGAGCGCGAAGGCGGCCTGCTTGCCGGCAGCCCGGTACAGCTGGCCGGTACCGCCTGAACTGCTGCCTGAACCGCAGATTTGACGGATTGAACAGATTTCGCAGCTGACTTTCATTGACCCGTCATTTACCCGGCGTACACCGGACACTTAAATCTTTCATTTTCTTATCAAATAGAAAAGGGCTGACCAAATGGCCAGCCCTTTTCTATTGCATTTAGTCAGATAGAACGTCGGTCACGAATCCGTGCCATCCGTCAAATCCGTCAAATTTGGGGTTCAGACATAGACCTGGGTTCTACTGGCCGCCGCCAAACAGGCCGCCGAGCAGTGAGCCCATACCACCGCTGAGCAAGCCGCCCAGCCCACCGCCGCCCGAGCTGGCCGAACGTTGGTTGGACTGCCCGCCCAGGCCGCCCAGCACCGACATAATCGAGCCGAGGCCGCCGCTGCCAATAGCAGACTGCTGCTGCGGCACGTTGCTGCTGCCACCGCCCATTACGCTGCCGAGCACGCCGCTCAGCAGGCCACCCATGCCGCTCTGGGCCGCGCCCCCTAGCAGGCCGCCCATGCCACCGCTAAGCAAACCGCCCAGCCCGCCGCCCGAGCTGCTCTGGTTGCCGTAGCCGGCGTTGGCATTCGAGCTGCCGCCGCCCATCACTTTCGAGAGCACCATGGGGGCCACCACGCCAAGCAGGCCGGCCATGAGCGCGCCCTTTGGGATGCCTACGTTGGAAAGCTTGTCGCCAATGCTGCTCAGGAAGCCTTCCTTGGCGGGGTCTTGGGGGTTGTGGGCCACGTCGGCGGCCTGGTCGACCACGGTTTCGAGGGTTTGCTGCTGCTGCTGGTTGATGCCCAGGTACTGCGACATTTTTTTCACCATGGCTTCCTCGTCGTTCGAGTATGCACCGTCGGCGCGGGAGAAGCTGATGAGGTCGGTGACGAGGGAGTAGCGCAGGTCGCTGCTTTTCAACACGTCGAGATGCTGCTGAATGCTTTGATTGCTGGCGTCGTTGGCAGCGGCCATTATCTGCTGGGTAGCCTCGGGCGACAAACCGGCCTGCTGCGCCAGCGCCTGGAGAAACTGGCCTTCGGCGGGCGAGGCTTCGCGGTCGGCGGTAGCGAGACTGGCAATGGCGCTCAGATAAGCGGTTTTTTCATCTTCTGAGTAGTTCTGGAGCAGTTGCGTATTCATGAGGAAAAAAGAAGGGGGTGAGAAAACAGATGCGCCTGATTTACGGCTGGCCGTGAATTCCGTTGCTTCGGGACGCGCAACGGTTGGAGCAGCAGTGTTTTTCAAAAACCCCGAAAAAATTCCCGCCCTGAAAATGAAAATGTTGAGGCCGTAACATGCCAAAAAAATGGCTTCCCGGAGCCGAAATGAGTTGGCCGGGTTTGGCATTTCCAAAAACACCTCCCATCTTTGCAGTCCCAAATGGCAATTGTCATCCGGGGGATTAGCTCAGCTGGTTCAGAGCATCTGCCTTACAAGCAGAGGGTCGGCGGTTCGAACCCGTCATCCCCCACGTTGAAAAACAGTCACTTAGATGCAACACTAGGTGGCTGTTTTTATTTTGGTTTAAACAAATAACCCGGGAGGTTAGCTCAGTTGGTTTAGAGCGCTTGCTTCACACGCCAGAGGTCGAAGGTTCGAATCCTTTACTTCCCACCAGTTCAAACAGCCGCTTCGCTTCATTGCGGGCGGCTGCTTGCTTTTAGAGTAGTTTCACGGTTTAGACGGTAGACTTGTTCCCGAATAAGAAATGGCAGAATTTTTTTGCTGCTTTTGGCAATCGGATAGTTTTTTTGCCTGACTAAGATGGTATCCGTTGGTTCTTTGAGTAGCCAAATATTCTGGCTTCAAATACCGCCTGGGAAACCACTGATTTCTTATTGAGGAACAAGTCTGGTATCAAGCCTCCAATTTTCGACAGGCCAGCGTTTAGGGGCCGGCCCCCAGGATGGGACGCTGTACGGATACTACTATCGTATAGGGCACCGCGATTTTGGCGTAGAGCCGGTCTATTGTGGCGCTGCCCTCCTGCCAGCGGTAGCCGCTCACAGTATAGCCGTGACTACTGCCGCTGCCCAGGCTCACGAAGTAGAAGGTAGTGCCCACAGTTCTGGTGAGGTGGTTGGGGAAGCCCTGGAAGCCGGAAAAGGTAGCGGTGACCACTTCAGGCTAGCTTTGAGGTTGCGGCTGGGGGGGGGCGGTAGTGTCGGCAATAACCACGCCGCCGCCGAACTTTACCAAGACCCCGTGCAGCCGACTGCTGCCCAGACGCGCGGCCCAAAGCACGGCCGTAGCAGCAAGCAGCGGGGTGCCGAAGCTATTGCCGGCCGGCAACGCACAGTTGAGATAGGCGGTGATGAGCTTGCCGCCTTTGACGGTAGCTCAGGGTCAATCCGGCACCAAATACCGAAGTCGGGTAGTTGCTTACCAGGCTGGTGCCGGCGCGGCTGAAGAGCGCCGCCCCATCGTCGAGCGGCTGCGTCAGGTTGCTGTGGAACGTGCCCGCCCCGGTGGCATACAGCGAGAAGCGGGCTCCGTTGCCGAGCTGGTTGCGGATGTCGAGCAGGTGCACCCCAAAACCGGGTCCGGTCGTGACCGCCATCCGGCCTACCCGCTCCCAGCTGGGGGCCGCGTCGAGCAGGGGGCATACCGGCTCCCACGGTGGGGGTTGGGGGTGCTCCGCTCCTCTTTATTGCAGCCTGGCATGGCCAGCATCAGTGGCAACACAGACAGAGGCATTAGAAGGGCACATGTACATCTGTCGTTACGCTTCGAGTTGGACCCGAAAACACTTGCCTGCCAACACCACGAAATGGCTACCGCGCACAGAAACTATTTTTACAAAAAACATGAAATTACAATAAGAGATGGTTACATTTATAAAAAAAATTTAAATCGTTATGGGAATAGCTTTTCCTTTTTTCAGCACCCGTTCCGAGGAAGCAGGCTTTGCCATTTACCATACTCACCCGCGCTGCCGCATTGCGCAAAGTATTCCGCTGGCCTCACGCTCAGCGGGCACGGGCGAGCACCGACGCGAATGCCCATTCTGTTTTTTACTGGCCCAGTTCCAGGCTAACCGGGGGCTGCGCGGGCATACGCCTTTGGGAGGGTGCGAAAATTTCCCGGCGGGCAGCACCGAGGCGTCGAGCCGGCCGTTGCGGGCTCCTACCCTGCACTACTGATATTGACACGGCCTTACTG
>JALYUI010000130.1 GCA_030853845.1 Bacteroidota bacterium
CAGTAAGGCCGGCCCAGCTCGGCCGCCCACAACGAGTGAGGAGCCCGCACGGCCCCGCGATGCCGAAACCCCGGCCAGGCAGCCAAATCGGCTGGCAACCAGCCGTAGACCTGGTTTTTGGCCGAAGCCAGTTTCGTACCGAGCTGCGCCGAATTAAAGCCATGCTGCGCTACGTAGCGCCCCAGGCCCAGCACCTGAGTGGTGGCCACCAGTACAATCAGCAACTCCGCCGAAGCTGGCCGAATGCCCGCGTAAGCAGCCATAAAATTGGCTAAATCATGCTGTTGGGGGCCAAATAAGCGGCCCAGCAGGCGTTCGCCTATGGCCCAGGTGCTATGTTCTTGCCCGCTCCCACCCAGCAGGCCCAGCACTTCGGTCACTGTTAGCTGGTTCTCAAGTGCGGCCGGGCTGACCTCCGTCACCAGGGCAAAAATATTTTTCCCTTCCCCTTCACCGGTCTGAATAATTGCCTGGCACAATACCACCGGCACAATGCCCCGCAAGGCTTTACCCACCGCCGATTCACTCTCTCCCAATCGAGCGGCCAGATGCTGCGCCAACTCCCTGGAGAATGCCATCCGAATAGCATGCAGGTAATTTTTCATGGACAAGCAGTCATTGAATTGAAGCAGTAGGCAGTGGCTTTGGCTTTGGCTTTGGCTTACCGATGATGCAAAATTGAAAAACGAATTAATGGAATTATTCCAATTACGATAAACCCCCTATTTTGCAAGCCCAACTACCCGATTTGCAAGCTTAAGCAGCAGAAACGCTCGTTAATAGTTGCACACAGTATCTACGAAACTACTGGCCATCCGGCTTGCGGTTAAACAGATAAATAGGCCGCCTGCCACCGCCGCCGCTACAACACACATATGAAGATATAGCTGCATTTATGTAGGGAAAGCCGTCGATAACAACAAAGCCGCGTGGCCCCTACCTACCCCACTAGGCAGGCCGGGTCACGCGGCAGTTGGATGAGAGTCCGGAAATTTTTACAGTGCCCTTAATGCGCTGATTTGTGGGGCCGAAGTACGCTCGACCCGCTTACTCATCCTCGTAGTCCAGGCCCAGGCAACTGTTGAGCGCCTGGCGCAGTTCGCTGGCGGCATGCTGCTGGCCGGCCTTTTTGGCTATTAGCAGCCCCTTGCGGTACACCTGTTCGGCTTCGTCCTGGCGGCCAAACTCTTCCAGCAGCTTGCCGGCGTGGTAGTAGGTGCCTACGTAATCAGGGTGCTCGGCCAGGAGCTTCTGATAGAATTCCCAGGCCCGTTCGGGCTCCTGGGCACGGTATTCGGTGGCCAGGGCGTAGGTGGTGAAGGCATCGGTGGGGTCGTCGGCATAAAAGGCCAGAAGTTGCTGCAATCGAGTGGGCGGAGTATTCATTCGGCGGGGAGTTTTCGTTACCTTTGGGGCAAAATTGCGGCTTTTCCACCGTTCCGCTGGTCTGGGGAATTTTCGTTAAACCTCGTACGTCGCCCGAAGGTTGTTATGCATGCAGCCTTTTTCACAAGATTTCGCCACCCTAATCCCGCTTAGATGAAGTTTCTGGTTTGTATCTCCAACGTGCCCGACACGACCACCAAAATCACCTTTACGCCCGATAACAAGGAGTTCAACAAGGCCGGGGTGCAGTTCGTGATTAACCCCTGGGATGAGTACGCCCTCACCCGCGCCATCGAGTTGAAAGAAGCCGCCGGCAGCGGCACCGTCACGGTACTGAACGTGGGCGAGGCCGACACTGAGCCCAACATCCGCAAGGCCCTGGCCATCGGAGCCGACGACGCTATCCGCGTGAACGCCGCGCCCCAGGATGCCTATTTCGTGGCCGAGCAGATTGCCGCCGTGGCCAAGGAAGGCGCTTACGACGTAATTCTGATGGGTAAGGAGAGCATCGACTACAACGGTTTCCAGGTGCACGGCATGGTGGGCGAGATGCTGGGCATCCCCACGGTGGCCCCGGCCATGAAGCTGGACCTGAGCGGCAACACCGCCACGCTGGAGCGCGAGATTGAAGGCGGCAAGGAGATTGTGACCGTCAATACGCCCTTCGTGGCCTCGTGCCAGCAGCCCATGTGCGAGCCCCGCATCCCCAACATGCGCGGCATCATGACGGCCCGCACCAAGCCCCTGAAAGTGGTGCCCGCCGTGGGCGAGCCCGCCCGCACCACCGTGGCCGAGTTTGCACTACCCCCCAAGAAACAGGGCGTGAAGCTCATCGACGCCGAGAATGCCGGTGAGCTCATCAAGCTGCTCCGCAACGAAGCCAAAGTGATTTAAAGGGAGTTAAGAGTTAAAGGTTGAGAGTCAAGAGTTAGCGGCACTGCCCTACTCACTCTCCAACCAGCAACTCTTAACTCATCACTCTTAACTCTTAACTCAAAACCATGTCCGTATTAGTTGTAGTTGAATGCGCCGATGGCGAAGTAAAGAAGTCGTCGTTGGAAGTGGCCTCTTATGGGGCTGAAGTGGCGGCCCAGCTGGGCACCACCGCTACGGCCATTGCCGTGGGCGAAGCCAACGAGGCCAGCCTGGCCAAGCTGGGCGAGCAGGGCATTAGCAAAGTGCTCTACGACAAGGAGCC
>JALYUI010000145.1 GCA_030853845.1 Bacteroidota bacterium
CGTAACAGCAGTGAATAAGTTGGCGCGCTACTCGCGCGCTACTCGCAGGGTGCGGCTGCTGCCGTCGGGCAGCTGTACGCGCACCAGGTAGAGGCCGGTGGGCAGGCCAGCGGCTTCGGGCCACTCCAGGCTGCCGGGGCCGGCGGCCAGGTTAGCAGCCGTGCGGCGCAGCAGCACGCGGCCCGTCACGTCGAGCAGGGTAAGGCCTACCTGCGGCATGCTCGAGGGCAAGCTGAGCTGTAAGAGCAGGCCCTGGTTGCCGAAGGGGTTGGGCTGGGCACCGAAGCCGGTGGCCTGGGCCAGCGTGGCCTGCTGGCCCAGCGTGATGCCGGCCGGCAGCAGGTAGCTGATGACCGACTGCGAACCTGCCAGGTTGTTGCTGTTGTCGCGCAGCTCAATGTGCTGGTCGCCGCCGCAGCCGTTCAGCACGGCAATGTCGTCGATGTACCAGCCTTCGGTGCCGGTGGGGCTGCCGTTGTCGGTGCGGGTGTGGAAGCGGACGCGCAGGGCGATGCCGGCAAACGAGCGCAGGTCGACCACCGAGCGAATGAAGCTGCTGCCGCCGGGGCTTTTGCCCGAGAACACCCACGCCCCGGGGGCCGAGGTAGAGGCGTCGAGCATGGCGTTCGGGGCATTCTGTACGAAGAAGGCGTTGGCATTCTGCCAGGTAGCGCCGTTGTCGGCCGACAGCTCGACCGCGCCGCCGTCGTAGCCGGCTTCGAAGTTATAGTAGTGGTAGAACGAGAGCACCGACAGGCCCGTGGGCGTGAACGGGGCCGAGGTCAGCACGAAGTCGGCGGGCAGCACGGGGGCCGGGGCAAACCAGGCGTGCGTGCCGGTATGGGTCCGGCTGGTGCTGCTGCTGAAGTTGTCGGGGCCGGTGATGGCCTGCGGCGTGAAACCGCCGGCGGTGCTGAAGTCGCGGTTGTCGTTCACGGGCAGCACCGGGGCGCAGGCCGCCGAAGCCAGCGCCTGGGCCTGGAAGCTGAACGTGCGCACCTGCCCGGGGCTGGTGAAGGTGATGTTGCTGAACGTGACTTTGCCACCCACCAGCGTACCCCCCGAAGCACTGCTCACGAACTGCATGCCTGCGGGCAGCGCATCCGTCAGCGTGTAAGGCGTATTGGGAATAGTGAGGCCGCTTTTCACCTGCAGAGCCACATCGAAAGTAGTGCCGGCTACCAGGGCCTCGTTAGGGACCAGCGAAGCCGGGGGGGGCGTGTCGAAACCGGTGGTCTGGTCGGTAGCGCTGCCCGACGAGCCCTGACTGGCGCTGTAGCCCATGCCCCGGCGGGCAAAAGCCGCCCAGATGGCCCCCTGGTACTGGCCCTGATAAAGCAGCGAGTCGGCAGCCAGAATGGCGTTGCGCGCGTCGAGGAAGCCGGGCTGGCAGGGCTGTAGCTTCATGCCTTGCAGCACCAGCTGCAGGGCAATGTTGTTGCCGCCGTTGGCCGCCCCGTTGAACAGGTTGGGCTCGATGCGATTGCGCTGCTGAATAATGCTCCAGGTCATGTCCCAGAGCGTGGCGCACCAGATTTCGCCGATGGCATGCACCTCGGGGTTGCTGGCCACGTTGGCGTAGGTGAGCGGGTTCACGCTGAGGGCGGTGGAGTAGGGGTAGCGGCGGATGCCCGTGCCGGCGTTGGTCTGGCCCGAAGCATAGTTGCCTACCGGGCGCGGGTTGGGACCGTCGGTGAGCTGGGCCGAGGCCCAGTCGGTGGTCATCATCAGGGCCAGATAGTCGCTCCAGCCTTCGCCGCCCTGCTCGGCATTGCCCAGGCAGCTACTGTTGCTGGGGCCGCCGGTCAGGCGCGTCGATACGCCGTGGCCGTACTCGTGCACCACTACGCCGTTGTCGAGGTCGCCATCGAGGGCGGGGCCGGCGGGCGGCGGCACGGGCAGGGCTACTTGCACGCCATTGGCAGCCTGGGCCGCGAGGCGGTTGCCATCGGCCAGCGAAATCATCACGGCCGGAATCAGCACCGTGTTGTCGGTGCCGCCCATTACCGATGGGGCTCCGGGAATGTTATTCACCACGATGGCGGCAATGGCCCCGGCCAGCTGGGCGTTTTTCACCTTCACCGAGAAGTTGCAGGTACCCCGGAACAAGAGGGCAATTTTGCCCGTGAGCGGGCTGCCGCTGTGCGCTCCGCAGGCCAGGCTGGTGGCGGGGCTGCTGCCCGCGTCATTATAAAGACCAAGCTGGCCCGAAACCGCGCCCACGGTGGTTAGCCGGTTGGCAGTGCTAAAGGCCCCTTCCACGGCCGGGTAGCTGCCGGCCACGGTGGCCGGCGCGCTCACCTGAATGGAGTAGGCCACGGCGCGCGGACTCCACAGATACATCTGCATGCGGCCGCTGCTGCCGTCGTTGGGAGTGCTGAAGTTGGCGTTGTTGGTGCCGCTGCCATCCTGGGCTTCGGCCTTCACGTAATCGTTGCCCGCGCCGCCCCGGCCCAGGTTGTCGGCCTGGAAGTTGCCGGCCGCCTCGGTAAAGCCATACTGGTAGGTGAGGTCGTGAATAAGGTTGTTCCAGTAGAACAGGTTCACGATGGCCGCGCTGCGGTTGGCGTTGGTGGTGGCCGTCGCCGTGAAGTCGGGCGTAGCGGCGAAAGTAAGCGTGGGCGCGGCCGTGCTCGAACTGGCGTAGCGGCCCGGGGCGTTGCGGTTCAGCGAGTCGTCGTAGGCGGCCACGTTGTTGCCGCGGGTGGTGGCGTAGTTGGTGGTGCCGTCGAAATTCCAGCCGTGAGTGGTGGCACTGTTGCCGGCTCCGGCTTTCAGCCAAGGGTCAGTTTCGGTCTGGAAACCCAGGGTACCGGGGTTTTCGCGCGGGTAGCCCGCCACGAAAAACGAAGATGAGGTAGTGGTGGGCGGCGGCGGTAGCAGCCGGGCAGTGGGGCGGGCAAGTGCCACCCGGGCCGCAGCCACGCGGGCAGCGGTAGCGGCGCAGGCCTCGGCCGTTTCCTGCACGGTCCAGTTGTCCTGGGCCAGAATGAGTCCGGTGGCCGCATCCACACGCACGTTCCACCAGTCGGCCGAATGCAGCAGCTCCACGTTCACATTCCAGGCTAGGTGAGGGCGGCCGGTTTCGTCGATGGCCCAGGTTAGGCTGGCCACAATGTCGCGGCGGGCTACGCCGGAGCCGGCAAAGGTGTGGCGGGCTTCGGGGCCATTGCCCTCGCTGGTCTGCACTGGTACTACTGTCGCCAACGGAGCTACGTGCAGGAGGGCGCGGCTCACGGCACCGGCCGCGTTCAGGGCCGGGGTGGTGGGCAGCCCAGCCAGGGCCTTGCGGGCCACGAAGCTGCCGGCGTGCGTGGCCAGCCGGCCCTGGGCGAAAGCCAGCGTTTCGAGGTGATTGTATACCGGAATGCCCTGGTAGAGCTGCTGCACATACACATGCTCCAGGCCGCTGGCATCGGCGTAGGCGCTGCTGATGCGCAGGTCGCCGGCCGGATAATCGGCGCTAATCCAGCGGTCGCGGGCCGCCAGCGCCTTTTCCAGCGCTTGTTCGGGGGTAATCGTCTGCGCCTGCAGCGCGGTGGGCAGCAGCCCCAGCAGGGCCAGGCCCAGCTTCATTGTGGAGAGTTTCCTCACTGGTAAGAAATTAAAAGAGTTTGGGAGGGAAATTAGAAAAAGCTTTTGCGGCAACAATCGTCGGCCAATGCGCCGTATGGCACAATGCATCCCGCCGGGTAGTGCAGAACCAAAGATAATCCCGTGGCGAGCTTGCGGAGCGCACTCCGGCCGGTTGCGGCCGCTGGCACCCCGCCGCCGCCGACCGGCGCGCAGGCCCGGTTAGCCGTGCAAACGCTTGCATTAGCCTATGATAGCTGTTTCCGAAGCGAAAGGAGCGCACCAAAGCCCGCATAATTCCGCCCGATTGCCTAAGAAAAAAGCGGGCTTCCCACCGGAAGTCCGCTTTTTTGATTTCCAGAATGTGATGTCTACCAAGGCACGGGCTGGCCCTGCCAGGTCACAAAGCTGCCGTTTTCTTCGACGTGCAACTGGTCGGCCAGGCGGATGATGCCCCGGGCTGAGTCGGCAGGGTCCTGGGAGGCATGGTCGCCGCCCATCTCGGTGCGCATCCAGCCCGGGTCGACGAGCACCGAAATCAGGCCCAGATGGCCGATTTCGGCCGCCAGGCTGCGCATGTACATGTTCAGGGCCGCCTTGCTGGCGCTGTAGTGGTAAGGGTCGCCGGTGGCCTTCCACGTCAGCGAGCCCTGACCCGACGAGATGCTCAGAATTCGACCCTTACGGCCGGCCCGCAGCAGCGGCAGCAGCGCCTGCGACACCAGCAGCGGCCCGATGGCATTCACCTGCATGGTTTCGATGGCATCGGCGTGGGTGAGCTGGCCCAGGCGCTGATGGGCATCGCCCGAGCCGGCGTGCGGGTACACCCCGGCGTTGTTGATGAGCACATCGAGCGCGTCGGTGGCTCCGCGCACCGTGGCCACGGCCGCCGCAATGGAGGCATCGTCGGTCACGTCCAGGGGCAGCAGTACAAGGCGGTCGGCGTACTGCTGGCTCAGGGGTTGCAGGTCGGTGGCATCGGCGGGCTGCCGGCAGGCGGCAAACACCTGGTCGCCGCGCTCCAGGTATTGGCGGGTAAGTTCGAGGCCGAGGCCCCGGTTGGCTCCGGTGATGAGTGCGCGCATGATGGTTGGGGTGAAGATTAGCAGGAGGAATTGGGGCCGAAGTTTACGCACAAAAGCCCAACCAGTGGCAACGTTTGCGCACGGGCTTTCGGCGAATGGCCTTAATTTTGGCGCTTCTTGCTGCCTCCGGCCACCACAATAACCCCGCTCGCGATGGACCTTGCCATTTCTAACCTCACCGCCGCCGCCGCCCGCGCCCTGCTGCCGCAGCTCCACGAATTGCTCCACGATGCCGTTGATTCGGGCGCTTCCGTGGGGTTCCTGCCGCCTTTGCCCGACGCCGAAGCCCGGCACTACTGGCACAGCGTGTTCGAAGCCATGGAGGCCGGGCACCGGGTGCTGCTGGTGGCCCGCGAGCCCACTACGGGTGACCTGCTCGGTACCGTGCAGCTCGACCTGGCCACCCGCCCCAATTCCCTGCTCCGCGCCGAAGTTTCCAAGCTGCTGGTGCACCTCCGGGCGCGCCGGCAGGGCGTGGGCCGGCAGCTGCTGGTGGCCCTGGAGCGGCTGGCGTTGGAGCTGGGCCGCACCACGCTGGTGCTCGATACCCGCCACGGCGACGGTGCCGAGCTTCTTTACCAAAGCCTGGGCTACCACTTCGTGGGCGCTATTCCAGCGTATTTCATCAACCACGATGGGCAGCCGCACGCCACGGCGGTGTATTATAAGCTGCTGACTGATAAGGGTGGGGAGTGGGGGGATATGTGATTTATCCCTTAACATAATCTTGGTTGTCGGACAACTCGTGGAATCTGTGCGGGTTTCAGCTCGTTCGACCTCTACTGCCGGCGTGGTACTTTCCCGGTTCAGGGCCCGCACAGTGAAGCTACCTTTTGCAACCACCTTCAACAACGAGGGTCTATCAAAAGCTAGAGCGCATTGCCCTGCTTTTACTTCAAACCCATTCTATGATTCGGCTCTGCTTACTCGCCTGCCTGCTTTTTCAGACTGCTACTGCCTGGGCAAGCAAACCGCTAGCCGCTTGGTGGGCCAAGCCGGACACGCTGGGAATGAAATACCAACAACTAACCCTCACGACACCCGACCACGTGCAACTCGCCGCGTGGCTGGTAGAGCCTATTGCGGGCGCTCCCGACCAACACACGACGATGGTGCTCGCGGGTTCCGATTACGGCAACATGTCCTACCAACTTGGCCAGGCCCAAGCAATGGCAGCCGCTGGTTATCGGGTCATGATGTTTGATTACCGGGGCTTTGGACACAGCGGAGCCTTTGCTATTGACCCAAACCGTTTGTATTACCCGGAATTTGCTACGGACTTGCGCACTGCCTTCGCAGAGGTTCGGCGACGCCTTCCGCACCAGCGAGTCGGCATTTTAGGCTATTCGATGGGCGCGATTCTCGGAACCAAAGTGGCGGCTACAACTAAGTGCGACTTTTTGATAACGGACAGTTATATAGCTAACCCCCAAGAACTTGTGTCATACTATGCCACTAAACAGAAGACCGTTACCTTGCCAACGGATGCCTCCGCTTATCAGTCGATACTGCCAAAAGTGAAATGCCCTTGGCTACTAATTACTCCTACACAAGACCCGCGGTCTTCGTTAACGGACTCGCTCGCCATTGCCCAGGCGACTCGCCGTCGGCAGCGGCGGGAGGTACTAGCCGTTAAGTGCGACCATCTTGGGGCAATGGAGGCGCTAACCGACGAGGTTTATACGCAAAAAATAAGCAGCTTTTTAGCCGGCAAGTCAGTAGATAAGAAGAGCTAAACACCCCTTTTACGTGTCGTAAATGGTCATTTACAACATGTGAAAAGCGACTTTAGCCCTGTGCTTGATTCACGA
>JALYUI010000151.1 GCA_030853845.1 Bacteroidota bacterium
CCGTCGGACCAGGTGCTGTGGTTGTGCAGGGAGCCGCGCAGGTCGCCATCCTCCAGCAGGTGGGGCAGCTTTTTGTCGGCGGCCAAGGCAATTTCGCCCAGCCCTTCGCGCAGCTCGGGCACAATGAACTGCAGGCCGGCGCGCTCGTAAAGAGCTTCTTCCAGCTGAAATTTCTCGCGCCGGGCCAGCTGGCGCAGCGTGAGCGCCGAAGCGGCCAGCGGCTCGCTCAGGTGGGCTTCGGCGGCCGAGTTCAGGAAAACCTCCGTCGTAAAATTTTCGGGCTTCACCAGCAGCACTTCCACCCGCGTGCCCGACTCGGTGGCGGTGCCGCGCCAGGCAAACGGGCCCGAGCGGCGCGGGTCGGGGGTGAGACCAGCGGTGTTGTTGAGCAGCTCCCGGGCTTTAGCGGGCTGGTCGGTGGCGGCCACCAGGTGCACGGTTTCCACGGTTTCGAGGCGGCGGCGGATTTCGCCGGTTACGGCCACCTGCCCGGTTTTCAGGCCCGCGCGCAGCAATTCGGCTAGCTCGTCGGCCAGCTTTTCGGCCTGCGGATACAGCAGCTTACCCTTGCTCTGGCCGGCAAATTCGAGGGCTTCCAGAATACCGTCCTGGGTTTTCTTGCCGAAGCCTTTGAGCTTGCTTACCTGGTCGGTTTCGGCGGCTTCGCGCAGCTGCTCGATGGTTTCGAGGCCCAGCTCGCGCCACAGGCTACGGATTTTTTTCGGCCCGATGCCCTTGATGCCCAGCATCTCGACCACGCCGGGCGGGGTGGTGTCGAGCAGGCGCTGCAGGTCGGAGAAGGTGCCGGTATCGAGCAGCTCGGCCACTTTGGCGGCGGCCGTTTTGCTCAGGCCGGTGCGGTCGGGCAGGCCGGAGCGCTCCACCTCGGCCACCGGAAAGCTCAGGGCATCGAGGGCGGTGGCCGTGCCTTCCATAGCGCGGACTTTGAACGGGTTTTCGTCGTGCAGCTCCATCAGCTGGGCAGCCAGCTTGAAGGCACGGGTCAGGGCGCGGTTATCCACGGGGCAGGGGTTATTGGGGGAGGGCGAAGGTAGCTTGTATGAGGGCTTGGGTGGTGCCGGGGGATGCGGACGAACCACGAAAACCCGAACGGTATAAACCCGGAACGTCATGCTTCGCTGCGCGCTGCATGACGTTCTCGCGTTGCCCGCAAAACCCTCCCCCCCGCCCCGGCCGTACCTTGCCGCCTCGTCAGCCTCTACGCCTCTCATGTCGAAACGCCCTGTTCTCCTGCGCCTGCTGCCGCTGGCTGCGCTGCTGCTGGCCGCTGCCTGCCAGCCCCACAAGCCAGCCGTGGTCACATCCTCCCCCACCTCGATGCAGCAGCTGGAAGGTACCTGGCTGGCCTCGCATGAGGAAAACAGCGGTGATACGCTGGTGTACCGGCCCAATACCTACAATTTTCCGCCGGCCCGGGGCCGTACTGGCTTTCGCCTGGAGCCCTACGGCCGCTTCGAGCAGTTCGACATTGCCCCCACCGATGGCCTGAAGGGCCGCGAAGGCAGCTGGAGCGCCCTCGGCGACAACCGCCTGCTCCTCCACCTCAACGACGGCCAGACGCCGGACTACACCCTCGAAGTGCTGAGCCTTGAGAAAAAGGTGCTGAAGCTGCGGCGGCAGTAAGCAGCGCAGTTGAGCCGCCTATTTACTGCGCAAACGGCCGTTTGGCCGATTCAACCCGCCAACCCGTCGGCCGTTACGGCCGCATTCACGGGGTTTTCATGCTATGGCCGGACTTTTGGTTACTACTGGCGCGACAAGGGTGGCCACCGGCTTTTCAACTTCTGCCGGACCGGGCCGTATCCATTTTTATTCCGCCGGCACTAGTTCCCGGCCGCCATTCCAACTTACCCACCATGAAACTCGCAACTGCTTTTGCTTCGGCCTGCCGCCTGACTTTGGCCCTGGCCCTGCTCAGCGCCGGCCCCGCGCTGGCCCAGAAAACCACCGTTAAGACCAAAAACGACAAAGTCAAAACCAAAACCACCAACGCCGCCGGCACGACCGTCGCCAAAAGCAAGGTGACCATGACGCCCGCCGCCCCGCAGCCCACGCCCGCCCTGGCTTCGGCCCCGCAGGTGGTGTTGGCGGCGGCTCCCGCGCCGGTTGAGGTGGCCACACCCGCCCCGGCAGCCGCGTCTGTAGCCGAGGCCCCGGCCGGCTGGCTGCTGGACCTGGGTGCTGCTCAGGCCCAAGCCAAAGCTACCAACCGGCCCATTCTGGCCGTTTTTTCGGGTTCCGACTGGTGCAAGCCCTGCATCATGTACGAGCAGGAAGTATTTTCCAAGCCCGAGTTCCTGGAATACGCGAAGGATAAGCTGGTGCTGGCCCACTTCGATTTCCCGCGCATGAAGAAGAACCAGCCTTCGGCCGCCCAGCTGAAGCTGAACGAAGCCGCCGCCAATCAGCTTAACCACGAAGGCGATTATCCGCTGGCCGTGGTGGTTTCGCCCGAGGGCAAAGTGCTGGCCAAAACCGGCTACATCGCCGGCGGCCCGGCTGCTTTTGAGGCGTATCTGAAGAAGGTGGTGCCCACGCTGTAAGCCAGCACCAACCATTTCAGTCATTTTTTAAGCAGCAAACTGCGGGGTTCGGCCAACAAAGCCGGCCCCGTATTTTTTTTATCGCCTTATGCCTCTGAGCCGCCAACTTCTGCCCTGCCTGCTGCTGTTGAGCCTGCTGCTCGGCGGGGTGCCGGCCGGGGCGCAGGTGCCGGCCGCCACGCGCCACACCTTCACGAAAAGCGCCCACCTCATGGGCTCGCACTTCACCTTTACGGTGGTGGCCCCCGACGATTCGACCGGCGAGCGCGCCCTGCGCGCCGGCCTGGGCGAGGTGCGGCGCATCGACCGGTTGATGTCGTTCTGGGATTCGACCTCCGAAGTGGTGCGCGTGAACCGGGCGGCCGGGCGGCAGCCGGTGGCCGTATCGGCCGAAACCTTCGACCTGATAGCCCGCACGCTGCGCCTGTCGAAGCTCAGCGACGGGGCTTTCGACATCACCTTCGCCAGCGCCGACAAGCTGTACAAGTTCGACCGGCTGGCCCACCCGGCCCTGCCCGATTCGGCGGCCATCCGGGCCTCGGTGCGGCGCATCGGCTGGCAGAAAATCAGGATGGATGCCGCCAAGCACACGATTTTCCTGCCCGAGAAGGGCATGCGCATCAACCTGGCCGGCATTCTACAGGGCTACGGCCTGCGCCGGGCCAAGCTGGTGCTCGACGGCTTCGGGTTGCGCGGCGGGCTGCTGAATGGTTCGGGTGACATCTACTGCTGGGGCCGGCAGGCCGACGGCTCGCTCTGGCGCGTGGCTATCGGCAACCCCGACCATCCCAACAGCGTGGCCGCCTTCGTGGACGTGACGGACATGGCCGTAGTAACGGCCGGCAACTATGAGCAGTATTTCACGGTTAACGGCGTGGTGTACGGGCACATCATCAACCCGCACACCGGTTACCCGTCGGTGGGGCTGCGCTCGGTCACGATTCTGTGCGCCGATGTGGAGCTGGCCGATGGATTAGATGAAGTCGTCTTCGTGAAAGGCCCAACCGCCGGTTTAGATTTTATAAACAAGCTGAAAGGCGTTGATTGTACGTTGATAACCGACGACAACCAAACGCTGGCCTCCCGGGGCATGACGCTCAACTTTTACCACGGTGCCACCCCGGCGGCCCGTCCCTGATTTATTGTAACCTGCTTTATGCTGTTGAAACGAATTTCCTTAGCTGCCCTCCCGCGCCTGACGCTGGGCCTGCTGCTGCTGCCGCTGGGCGCGGCCCTGCCCGGCTGCGTATCGGTGGCCGCCTACCAGAAAGTGTACCTCAACGATGAGGACATGAAGCTGGCCACCAAAAGCGTGGAAACGCCTGAAACCAACTTCGAAAGCTACCGCGAGGGCGCTGGTGGGGCCAACGGCGGCAAAGTAGGTGGCGGCTGCGGCTGCAACTGAGCAATGAGCAACATCATACTGAGCTTGCCGAAGTATCTCGCTTGCCACCACTAATTCTAACGGTTGAGTTACTACCCCGAGCGAGATGCTTCGGCAAGCTCAGCATGACGTTTTATAAATCATTTCCTTGAAAAAGCTATTCATCTTCCTACTGGCCCTGGGCAGCCTCGCCTTTTCGGCGCAGGCCCAGACCGGCACCACGCAGAACCCCAACCGTGTCGACGGCTACGGGGCACCCACGAGCCCCTCGGTACCGGTGAACCGCGCAGCCGACGAAACCACCATCGACATCATCGGCGGCTACTACCAGCAGGATGGCACCCACGGGGCCGTGGAGGGCGGCCGGGGCACCCAGCATCTCACCGACGTGCCGCCCGCCATTATCGTGAACGTGCCACTTGATACCGTGAGCCGCCTCACAGCCAACGTGGGGGCCGACTTCTACGCCTCGGCCTCGACCGACCGCATCGACTTCGCCCTGAGTACGCCCTCGTCCAGCGACGTGCGCTACCATGGCGACTTTGGCTACAGCCGCGAACACAAGGCCACGGGTACCATCTGGGGCGCGGGCCTGGGCGTGTCGAAAGAATATGACTACCTCTCGTTCAACGCCACCGCCTCGTTCGCCAAAACCTCGAAGGACGGCAACCGCCAGCTCAGCTTGGCCGGCCAGTTTTTCCAGGACCAGGTAACGCTGATTACGCCTCTGGAACTGCGCGCTCCGGGCGCGGGGCGCAACTACGGCACCGACACCCGCCAGACCTACAACTTCACGG
>JALYUI010000167.1 GCA_030853845.1 Bacteroidota bacterium
CAGATTTGACGGATAAGAACGGATTCTAGCGGGTCCGTTCTTTTTTTTGGCTTAGCTGAGGTGGTGAGATTAGTAGGTGGGGCGGGTTTTGACGAAGCGTTTGAATTCGAGTGAGGGAGTGCCGAAGTTGAGGAGCAAGCCGATGGGTAGCCGGTAAGCTTCGAGGTAGTTGATAATTTGGGCGTGGTGCGTTTCATTGAGCGCGGTCAGGGCCTTCAACTCTACCAGAATGGCGTCGCTCACCAGAAAGTCGACGCGGCGCTAGCCGATTTCCCGGTCGCGGTAATAAATCGGCATTTCGAGCTCCCGTTGCGCTGGTATTCCCGTCTGCTCCAGCTCAATAGCCAGCGCCCGCTGGTAAATCACCTCCTGAAACCCCTGGCCCAGCACCCGATGCACCTGCATGGCGCAGCCAATAATCTTACCGGTCAACTCGTTATAGTCGTCAAGATTAATGGCCGCCTTATCCATAATATTCACCGGAAGAATGGCCAGAGATTCGTAAAAGGATTTGCCTAGACAGTCGCCCAACAAATCCAACGTTCACCGTCAGAAGCTATTCGAATCCGTTTTTATCCGTCAAATCTGCGAAAATCTGCGGTTTAGAACCATTCTCCGGCCAACGTCATCAGCTGCTCCAGCGCCGCCTGGTCATCCTGGTCGAAATCATTCAGCTGGTCGCTGTCCACATCAAGCACGGCCACAACCAGGCCGTTTTTGAGGATGGGCACCACGATTTCCGACTTCGACTCGGAGCTACACGCGATGTGGCCGGGGAAGGCTTCCACGTCGGGCACCAGCAGGGTTTCGGCCCGCGCCCAGCTGGCCCCGCACACGCCCTTGCCCTGCCGGATGCGCGTGCAGGCAATCGGACCCTGGAAGGGGCCGAGCACCAGCTCTTCGCCTTTCACAAGGTAGAAGCCTACCCAGAAAAAGCCGAACGCCTGGCGCAGGGCGGCGGCGGTGTTGGCCAGGTTGGCCACGAGGTCGGGCTCGCCGGTGGTGAGGGCCTCAATCTGGGGCAGCAGCTGGCGGTACTGTTCGGCTTTGGTAAGCGTGGTGTCGAGGGTGAGGGATTCGGACATGAAGTAGCGCGGACTCTGCGAGTCAGCGAATTGATTTGGTTGGAAATAATGAGAATACGGCGCACGCACGGACTCGCAGAGTCCGCGCTAATGTCCGTTCACGTACCACAACAGCTCGTCGGGACCAACGTTTTCGATGCTGCGGCGGCCAGTGTGGCCCAGGCGCGGGGCGGCAATGCCCTGGCCCAGCCGCATGGGGCTGCGGAACACGCGGATTTCATCCCAGAGGCCGGCCCCGAGCAGGGCGTTGAGCACCGTGGGCCCGCCCTCCACCAGCACCGACAGGATGTTCTGCGCATATAAGTCGGCCAGCACCTGCGGGAACAGGTCGTCGGCTTCGGAAAGCGTCACCAGGTCGAGGTTGGGGGTGTGGCGGGGCTGGCGGTAGGTGTAGAGGCGGGTGGGCTGCGAGCCGTCGAGCAGGTGGTGGGTGGGCGGCAGGCTCAGGTTTTTGTCGATAAAGAGGCGGGTTGGCTGCTGGCCGGGCCAGTCGCGCACGCTCAGGCGGGGGTTGTCGTGCAGGGCCGTGCGGGTGCCCACCAGAATACCAGCTTCCTCGGCCCGCCACTTGTGGGTGAGCAGGCCTGCCTGCGGCCCGCTGATTTGCACTGGCTGGAAGTAGCGCCCGGCCAGAAAGCCGTCGGCGGTTTCGGCCCACTTCAGCACCAGGTAGGGGCGTTTTTTTTCGTGGAAGGTGAAGAAGCGGCGGTTCAGCCAGCGACCCTCTTCGGCCAGCAGGCCGGTTTCGACGCGCATGCCGGCGGCGCGCAGCTTGTCGATGCCCCGGCCCGCCACCAGCGGGAACGGGTCTTCGTTGCAGATGACGACTTCGGGCACGCCCCTTTCAATGAGCAGGTCGGCGCAGGGCGGGGTTTTGCCGTGGTGGGCGCAGGGCTCCAGCGTCACGTACACGCGGCTTTCGCGCAGCAATTCCTGGTTTTCGACGGCCGCCAGGGCATTCACCTCGGCGTGGGGGCCGCCGTACTGCTGGTGCCAGCCCTCGCCAATGATGCGGCCCTGGTGCGTGACCACGCAGCCCACCAGCGGGTTGGGCCGGGCGTAGCCGGTGCCGAGCTGCGCCAAAGCGAGGGCGCGGCGCATGAACAGGGCATCGTCGGGGTTCACATCCACTGGTTTCATAAGCGCGAAGGTAGGGTCTGCCGGTAGCTACGCCCCCGGCCTACCTTTGTTTCGATGACCCTCCGCGCTGCCACCGCCGCCCTCGCCGCTGCCCTCACGCCTGCCTACGAAGAGCGGGAGGCCGCCGCCATTGCCACTCTAATTTTCCAGCACCTGACGCGGCTGGAGGGCCTGCCTTTTCTGATGGCCGCCCGCGATGCCGCAGCGCCCGACGTGTTGGCCGGGTTGCCAGCCCTGCAAGCCCGCCTGCTGGCCCACGAACCCGTGCAGTACGTGCTGGGCACTGCTCACTTCGCCGGCATGGCGCTGGAAGTAACGCCCGATACCCTCATCCCCCGCCCCGAAACCGAGGAGCTGGTGCAGCTCATCGAGCGCGAGCAGGCCAGCCGGCCCGGCCGCCGCGTGCTCGACGTGGGCACCGGCTCGGGCTGCCTGGCGCTGGCGCTGGCCCGCGCCCTGCCCGGAGCCGAGGTGCTGGCCGTCGATATTTCGGCCGAAGCGCTGGCCGTGGCCCGCCGCAACGCCGCCGTCTGGGCACCCGCTGTGCAGTTTCAGCAGGTCGATATTCTGGCCGCAATGCCCGCCGGCCTGGCCGCCGGCACCCTCGACGTGCTGGTGAGCAACCCGCCCTACGTGCGCGCCAGCGAGCGGGCGCTGATGCGCGCCAACGTGCTGGCCTGGGAGCCCGCCACCGCCTTGTTCGTGCCCGACGACGACCCGCTGCTGTTCTACCGCCGTCTGGCCGAAATCGGCGCGCAGCTGCTGGCTCCCAGCGGCGTGGCCTACCTCGAAATCAACGAGGCGCTGGGGACCGAAACTGCGGAATTATTCACTGCGCAAGGCTTTGTGGATGCGGAGGTTATCAACGACATGTTTGGTCGTCCGCGCATGGTGCGGGCCGCGCGGCCGTAGGGCCGGGGCTGCTGAAGCCGGGCAGCTCTGGCCCTACGGCCGATTTCCGACGTGGTATCTGGACGCGGGATGACTGGGGAGCGCCCGGCCCAACAGGTGGTAAGTGTGACGAGAGTAGCCTGACGACCTTTTCAGTTGTTCAGCAAAAGTAGCCGGGCACCAGAATACCATGCAGACCGACGGGAATCATCTTGCATGCAACAGTGAATCAATCGTTCGACGATGCGAGCCAGATGCGTCCCTTCGGTCTGCATGGCGGTTACTTTTGCGCGACTACTACGCGACTACTAATAGGACAGGCCCACCCAGACTTATTCCTGGATTTTGCATCCGTGTCCGGCGGCGGTAAGCTGGTTCTCAATGGCGTTGCCATCGAGCAGCGCCCAATGCTCGCGAATTTGGCCCTCGGCCATCCGGAAGTGGCGATACCCGACCACTTCCACGGTGCGTCCGGTAACGGCAATGCCCCGCCACTCGCCGATGTGCGTGAGGCGCAACTGGATTTTGAGCATGGATTGCGCGCCCTGCGTCACCTGTTCCTGAATGGTGGTGTGGTGCTGAAAGGCGGTGCTGGTACCCCGTACCCATGCTGCCACGCCCGCCACCGTGGTGGGCAGGGCGGGCGGGAGCGAATGGTCGTGAAAATCGGGGTGCAGCAGCCGGGGCAGCTGGTCGAATTGCTGCTGGTTCCAAATCAGGTCGATGAATTCCTGCACGAGAAGGGCATTGGGGCTCATAAAAAGCGGGGGTTGGTGAGCCGCAAAGTTTGCCGGGGCCACCCGTGCCAAACGATGATTTTTGTCACAAAAAACTAGCCGCCGCTGACTACCGGCCCCGCACCCGGCTTACGGTTTCGCGGCTGAGCCCCAGATAGGAGGCCAGATGACGCAACGAAACAGCCTGGAGCAGCTCGGGCTGCTGCTGCTGCACGAACTGATAGCGGCCCTGCGCCGTGTCGCGCAGGAGTAGTTCCAGGCGCACCTGCTGCTGGGCGAGTAGCTGTTCCAGCAAGCCCCGCCCCACGGCCTGTAGCGCCGGAGCCTGGTCGTAGAGGGCCAGCATATCGGCCCGGCTCAATACCAGCAGCTCACTCGGCGCCAGTGCCTCAATGGTGAGGGCGGCCGGCTGCTGGCCCGTCAGGCTGCTGAAATCGGTGGTGAAGTGACCCGCCTGGGCGAAATGGGTATTGATTTCCTTGCCCTCGTGCAGCAGGTAATGCCGCAATATGCCCCGCTCCACGAAGTAAATGCAGTCGCAGACTTGGCCCGGCCGCAACAGCTGGCCCCCTTTTGGCACCGCAACCGGCACCAGTACCTCCCGGAGCAATTGCCAGTGCGCAGGGGCTGGCGCAATGGGCAGGGCCGCTTGGAAAGAAGGGGTATGCATAGTGGCCGCAAACTTACAGCCCCGCCCGGCAGGAAGAAAGGAAGGAAAAACGTTCTGCTTGTAAGCGGCGGCGGCTACTCTGCTACTCCACCAGCAAACGGGCGCGGGTGGTACCGCTGTCGGTGCGCACTTCGTAGAGGTACACGCCGGCCGGCAGCTGCGCGTGCTGGTACTCGATGCGGTGCGTGCCCGCGCCCAGCACGGCGGCACCGGTCGGTACGTCGCCCACTTTCGCGCCGGTGAGGCTGAACAGGGTAATGCGCACGGGGCTGGCGGTGGGCAGCGTGATTTCGAAGGTGGTAGCCCCGGCGGTGGGGTTGGGGTAGGCCAGCACCTGCGGGGCGGCGGGGCCGGTGCCGGGCCGGGTGGCCAGCACCCCCACGCTGCCAATGGCGTTGGCGCAGTTGGTGGGCACAATGCGGTTGCCGGTGATTTCCAGCCAGTCGATATCGGCAAACGATGCCGGGGCCGTGGTTTCGAGGCGAATTTCATTCACCCCGTTGATAAAGGTCACGTTCTGGGTGGTGAGGGCGAAGGTGGTGCTGCTGGCCGTGCGCGGGAACGGGGCTGCGGCGTTCACCACCACGCCGTTGATGCTGAGCTGGCCAGTGAAGCCCGAGCTGGCGCTGCTGTTGCTGTAGCGCCATTTCAGCTCGTAGGTGCCGGCGGGCGTCACTTCTACCTTCCACACAATGGCTTTGGCGGCCGAGTTGCTCAGGTTGATGACCGCGCCGTTGTCGGCCCCGGTGTTGTTGCTCACCACGCCGTCGAAGCTGCACAGGCCGGTGGCGGGGGTGTTGGTGTCTTCGATGCGGATGAGCGGGCCGGGCGCGCCGGTGCCCGGAATGAGGGTGAAGGTGGCGCGCAGGGCCTTGCTGCCGTGCACCCGGAAGGTGAGCGGGTTAGCGGTAGTGGTGGTGTCGCCGCTCCAGCCCACAAACTGCCAGCCGATGCCGGGCGTGGCCGTCAGCGTTACCGACTGCCCCAGGCTGTAGATGCCGCTGGCCGGGCTCACCGTGCCCTGGCCCAGCGCCGAAGCCGTGACGGAATAAGTGCCCGGCGCAAGCGTCGGCCCCACTTTGCCAATACCGGAATTGGCCAGCACAATGGCCGGCACATCGGCAGCCGCGTTCAGCACACCGGTGTAGGTGTAAGGCACTACGGCGGTGCAGGCCGTGAGCACGTGCACGTCGGAAGCGTACACGAAGGGGCTGTTCACGAGCACATTGCCAACGATGTCGCCGAAGCCATCCATCGGGCTATAGGCCGCCACGTAGGGGTTGCGGGCATTCTCGAAGTAGTTGCTTTCGATTTTCACGCAGGCCCCCATGCGCGAGTTCACGCAGGTGGAGGCAATGTCCTTGTAGTAGTTGTTGAACACGTGGGCGCTGCCGAAGCGGAACAGCGGCAGGCGCGAGTTGATGTTCTCGAAGTGGTTGTGGTGGTAGGTGATTTTGCGGTCGAAGTTGTCGGTGTCGGTGAAGCCGCACAGGCTGGCTTTCCAGCCGTCGTGCAGGTAGTTCCACGAGTAGGTGATGTACTCGCAGTCGGCCTTGGCATCGAGCAGGCCGTCATAGTCGTCGGTGCCCACGCCCTGGTACACGTTGTACATCTCGCAGTGGTCGACCCAAATGTGGTTGGCCGGCCCCTCGATGCCGATGCAGTCGCCGTCGCCGGTGCTGGCCAGCACGTTGTGCACCTTCAGGTTTTGCAGAATGATGTTATTGGCGCGGAACACCTTCAGGCCGATGCCGACGAACTCGCCCAGCCGGTCGAAGCCGATGATGGACAGGCTGCTCACGTTTTTCACGTCAATCTTGCTCAGCCCCGGCGAGTTGGCCAGCGTAATGGTGCCGTTGACGTAAATGGTGAGCGGCTGGGTGCCCTTGTTGTTGATGGCGGCCTGTAGGGCCGTGCCGGTGCTCACCGTCACGGTGGTTCCGCCCGCCCCGCCGGTGGTGCCGGTGGTCATGGCGGCGTAGCCAAACACGCCGAACGTTGCGCCGGCCGTTTGGGCTTGGGCCGGGCGGTAGCTGGCCAGGGCCAGCACGAACAGCAGGGCACTGAGTAGGGATTTTTTCATGGCGGGGTGGGGCGGCTACAGGTTTTTATATCGTAATAGTAGCCCATTGCTAACGGCAAACGCCTATCAATAAGGGCCTTTATTCGCGCAAACGATGCCGGGAACGATGCCGGTGCCGCCGGCCGCTACCGCGCCAGCTGCCGCCGGAACCCGGCCAGCGCCGCGCTTACCACCGGCTGGTTTTCGAGCAGGCCGTTGTGCCGGCCGGCCACCACCACCACGCGCTGACGCGGAAACCGAAAGGCCTCGTGCTGCGGACCCGTCACGTCGTCGTTCTGGCCGGGCAGCACCAGCACGGGCATGGCCAGCGCCGGGCTGGCGGCCGCAAAATCCTCCAGATAGCCATCGATTACGCCGGGAGCATACAGGGAAGCGGCAAAGTCGTGGTTGGCGGCGGGCTGGCGGCGCTGCACCCGCGCCACCCGGGCGGCAGTCGAGTCGGTGGTGTACATCAGCTTATCCAGCAAGTGCTGTTGGTTGAGCAGGGCCATCACCATGCCGAAGCGCTGGGGCAGGGGCGCGGCTGGGTCCAGAGGCGGGCGGGTGGCGGCGGGCAGCAGGGCGTAGCCGTGGGTAGCCATGCTCTCCATCGAAGCCGGCAGATTGAGAATGCTGTTCGAGAGCACCAGGCCCAGCACGTGCTGCGGGTATTGCCGGGCGTAGGCCGTGGCAATGAGGCCGCCGAAGGAGTGCGACAGCAGCACCCATTTATCGAGGTGCAGCTGCTGGCGCAGCTCCTCCAAATCCTGCACCAGCCGGGGCAGGCCGTAGGCTCCGGCCGGCGCGCTGGCCGAGCGGCCGCTGCCGCGCTGGTCGAGGTAAATCATCTGGAACTGCTGCTCCAGCATGGGGCCGGCCAGGGCTTCGTGCACGGCGCTGCCAGCTCCCGGCCCGCCGTGCACAAACACGCAGGGCCGGCCCTGGCCCGCCACGCGCACATACAGGGCCACGCCGTCGGATGTGGTGATGCGGGGTGTACCATTCGGCAGAGGCGCCGGCCGGGCCGTGGCAACGGTGGCCACCAGCAGCAACAGCGAAAAGAACAGGCGGCTCAGCGCCGGGCGGGGGAAGGAGGGCGTTTTCATGTCCCAAAGCTGGCAGGTGGCCGGGCCGGAACGAAATAAAGGTTGCCGAACCGTCACATTCAGGGGGCTGAACCGGGCTGGCGGGGCGAAGAAGTGAGCGAGCGGTTAAGGCAGAAAAAAGAACGTCATGCAGAGCGTAGCGAAGCATCTTTACTGCAGTAGTAATCCAATCGACAGGATTAGTGACTACGGGCAAGATGCTTCGCTGCGCTCTGCATGACGTTCTGGCAATGCAGGCGTACAGCTGTACCCTACAAATTCTGCATCACGAAATTCGTCATCTGCCGATACAGGTGCAGGCGGGTGGTGCCGCCGAAGATGCCGTGGTTGCGGTTGGGGTAGTACAACGTCTGGTAGTCCTTATTGGCCTTGATGAGGGCATCGACGAAGGCGATGGAGTTCTGGAAATGCACATTGTCGTCGCCGGTGCCGTGCACGAGCAGGAACTTGCCCTTCAGGTTCTGGGCAAACTGCACGGGCGAGTTGTCGTCGTAGCCGGCCGGGTTTTCCTGGGGCGTTTTCAGGTAGCGCTCGGTGTACACCGTGTCGTAGTAGCGCCAGTTCGTCACCGGGGCCACGGCAATGCCCATCTTGAAAAGGTCGGGGTTTTTGGTCATGGCCAGCGAGGTCATGTAGCCGCCGTAGCTCCAGCCCCAGATGCCAATGCGTGATTTATCCACGTAGGGCAGTGTGGCCAGGTACTTCGCGCCCTCGCCCTGGTCGATGGTTTCGAGCTTGCCCAGGTTGGCATAGGTGGCCTTCCGAAAAGCCGAGCCCCGGCCCGAGGTACCCCGGTTTTCCACCGAAACCACGATGTAGCCCTTCTCGGTCAGCATCTGGTGCCAGAGGTAGTTGCTGCCGCCGTAGTTATCGAGCACTGTTTGCGAGCTACTGCTGCCGAAGCTGGGGCCGCCGTACACGTGCATCAGCACGGGGTATTTTCTGGCGGGGTCGAAGCTGCTGGGCTTTATCATGTAGGCATTCAGCTCCACACCCTCGCTGGTTTTGAAGGTGAAGAACTCCTGCTTGCCCAGGTCGTACTGGCTCAGGGTTTCGCGCAGCTTGGCGTTTTCTTCCAGGGTTTTCACCAGCTTGCCGGTGCTGCCTTCACGCAGGCTCACCACGGGGGGCACGCCGGCCGCCGAGTGCGTATTGAGGAAGTAGCGGGTGTCGGGGCTCATGTTCACCACGTCGGTGCCATTGCCGGCTTCGCTGATGCGCTGCTGGCGGCCGCCTTTCAGGCTCACACGGTACAGGTGCCGCTGCAAGGCCGAGCCCTCGGTGCTGCTGAAATACACGAAGCCGGTTTTGGGGTCGAAGCCGTTGATGGCCGAAATCTCCCAGTCGCCTTTCGTGAGCTGGCGCAGCTGCCGGCCGCTCATGTCGTGCAGGTAGAGGTGCTGGTAGCCGTCCTTCTCGCTGGTGAAGATGAACTGCTTGCCCCCGGCCAGGTACTTCAAATCGTCGTTGATTTCGACGTAGGCCGGGTTGGTGTCGGTCAGCACCACGTGGGTCTGGCCAGTCGTCACGTCGCCGTGCAGAATCTCCAGCTTGTTCTGTAGGCGGTTCAGGCGCTGCACACTGAGGGTGTTGGGCACCTGCGTCCACATCACGCGCGGGACGTACTGGTCGGCCACCGGGCCAACGTCCATTTTGGTAGTGCGGGCGCTGGCCACGTCGTAGCTGCTCACGCTCACCACCGAGTTTTTCTCGCCCGCCTTGGGGTATTTGAAGCGGTATTCGGTGGGGTAGAGGCCGCCCCACTGCTGCATGTCGTACTCCGGCACCTGGCTTTCATCGAAGGTGTAGAAGGCCAGCTGCCGGCTGTCGGGCGACCAGAAGAAGCCCTGCGCGAAGCCGAACTCCTCCTCGTATACCCAATCCGTCGAGCCGTTGATGAGGTTGTTTTTCAGGCCGTTACTGGTCACGGCCGTTTCCTGCATCGTAGTCAGGTCAGTCACGAACAGGTTGTTGTCGCGCACGAAGGCCACGCGCCGGCCGTCGGGCGAAAACGTGGCGTAGCCCTGCTTGCCGCCGCTGCTCAGCGGCGTCAGCTTCTTGCTGGCCCGGTCGAACACGTAGTAGCTGGCCCGCGAGCTGTGGCGGTAAATGGGCTCGGTGCCGGTAGTGAACAGGATTTTCTGCTCGTCGGCGTTAAAGGAGTAGCCGTCCACCGCCACCGGCTTTTCGGCCCCGGGCAGCGTCAGCTCGGCGGCCGAAACCAGCGTTTGCAGGGTTTTGCCGGTCGTCACCTCGTGCTGCGCGAGGTTGCCGTTTTCCAGCGCGGCATAGTAGCGCCCGTCTTTCATCCAGTCAAATCCCGGCACGTTGGCGGCCCGGAACGTGGGCTTGGCCCAGATGTCTTCCAGCGTAATGGCCTGCTTCTGCTGGGCCTGCGCCAAGGTGGGAGTGAGGCCCGGCAGCAGCGCCGGGCCATTGGTGGCCAGCAGCGCGGCCAAAGCAAGAAAACGAAAACGCATAATGAAAAAAAGTTTCTGGTTGCTCGTTACTGGTTTCTCGTTGAAATCCGGGTGCCAAACCAGAAACCAGCAACAAGCAACCAGCAACTAAAATACCGGCGCGACAAGCGCGTTAAAGGTACCATTGACCCGGCGAGTGGCCTCGGGTTGCCTGCCAGTATCTTTGTCCCATGCGCTTTCGCTTCCTCCTTTTCTGTTTCCCGGCCCTGCTGACCGCCTGCGGCAAAACCGATGCCCCTGTGCGGGTCGATTTCATCGGCGGCACCGGCCTCACCTCGGGCACCCAGCGGGCCAATACCGGCGATACCCTCACCACGAAGGTGTATGCCGCCGGCACCAACCAGTTGCTCAAGCAGCTCACCGTCACGGTTACTTACAAGCCGGGGCTGGCTCCCATCACCTACCCGGCCGTGCTCAGCAGCTTCGACCCCAAAACCGCCCCGCACGATACTACTTTCACCTTCGCCGATACCCTACTCACCGGCCTGCCCACCACGCCCTACGCCGGCGGCGAGTACCTTTTTACCAACTGGTACATGGCGCGCACCACCTCGGGCACCGAAACCTGGACCTACACCTTCACCGATGCCAGTGGGCAAACCGGCCGTAGCCGTAGCAGGTAGGCGTGGTAGACTTTGGCCGAATCGGCGTTGCGCACGTTCAGGGTGAGGGTGCGGCGGCCGGTTTGCCCACTGGCATCGGTGAAGGTGTAGGTCCAGGTTTCGG
>JALYUI010000195.1 GCA_030853845.1 Bacteroidota bacterium
GGGGCGGGCCGAGGCCATCGGGCGGGGGCAGCTGGCGGGCCAGCACCTGCAAGCGCTGGTCGGGGCCGGGGCCCAGGGTTTTGGTGCCGGCCTCGGCCAGTCCCAGGTGGGACCGGCTCACGCCCACGAAGGCGGCCAGCTCGGCCTGGCTCAACCCAAAATGAGCCCGCACGGCCGCCGAGAGGCTGCGGGAAGGATAGGCACGGCGCGACATCAGCGGAGGGGGGTTGAAGGAGGAAGCAATCGGGCAAAAATAACAACGAATGCTTCCAACCGGTAGCCCAGCCCCTGGAAGCAATCAGGCAAAAATAATTTCGAATGCTTCCACCGGCCGGGCATCGCATCAACATGCGATGGCGACGTGTGTTACCAGCCTCTACCTTTGCGGGAAATAGCTCTATGTAGTTGAGTTCGTAATCCGGCTGCTATTCAGTGGCATTCGGTGGCTAGTGTCCCGGCTGACGTGACTTCCCTATTCCATTCACCTTTTTGTTCTGTATGAAAAACACGTTACTTCTTCTTGCCGGATGGGGGCTGCTGCTGCCGGTGGCGGGGCTGGCCCAGACGGCCAACTACGGCTACAGCGGCGGCTACCAGTACTACACGGTGCCGGCTGGGGCCACGAGTATTCAGGTGGTGGTCGTCGGGGCGTCGTCGGGCTCGGTGGGCACCAATGGGACCGTGAATGCCATTGCCGGCGCGCAGGTGACGGCCACCATCCCCGTCACGCCGGGCGAACAGCTAACGGTGGTAGTGGGAGGGCAGCCGAGTGGCCAGGCCGGCGGCTATAACGGCGGGGGCTACCCGGGCTACGGCAGCGGCGGCGGTGGCGGCACCGATGTCCGGCGGCCCTTTGCCAATGGCAGCACCGGCGATGTCTTTGGTTTCCGCAATGCCCTGGTGGTAGCCGGCGGCGGCGGCGGCAGCCAGTTCGCCGCGTATGGTCAGGGCGGGGCGGGAGGCTTGCCCAACGGCTCCAACGGTGCGAACAACGGCTGCGCCACCGGGGGGTATGGTGGCTCGCAGTCGTACGGGGGCTCCGGGTCCTACAACGGTGGGGCGGGGTATGGCGGCAGCGGTGGCTACTACAATGGGGTTAGCTCGTCGGGGGCGGGCGGCGGCTACTACGGAGGCGGCAGCGGCTTTATCAGCGACTGCGGATTTTTTGGCGGCGGCCTGCACGCGGGCGGGTCGGGCGGGGGTTCGTCGTGGACCACGGGCTCGGCCACCGGGGTGAGCTACGTGGCGGCAGCCATCGGCAACGGCTCGGTCAGCATCACGGCCACGCCGCCGGGCATTACCTCTTTCACGCCCAACCCCGGCGGGCTGGGCCAGGCGGTTACGCTCACGGGCACCAACCTCTCGGGCGTTACCTCGCTGCTGGTGAACGGGGTGGATGCCACGGCCAGCATTGCCAACAACACGGCCACCAGCCTCACGTTCCGGGTGCCCGTTTCGGCCCCGGCCACGGGCACCACCACGCTCACCACGGCCACCGGCTTTGCCACCAGCACGGCCTTCACGTTGATGGCCCCCCCCGGCAACGCCCTGGCATTTGACGGCGCGAACGACTACGTGAACTTCGGCAGCCCGGCGGCCCTGAGCAACCTGGGCCTGGCCCCGCTCACGATGGAAGCCTGGGTGTACTGCACCAACCTGCCGGCGGTCAACTCCATCATCCGCAAGAGCGGCGACTACAACCTGGTGTTGCTGCCGGGCGGGCTGCTGTACGCCGAAGTATGGTCGGGCGGTACGGGCAGCGCCGTGCGCCCCTACGCGCAGACCACCACGGCCGTTCCGGTGAACCGGTGGGCGCACGTGGCCGCCACCTGGAACGGTACCGCGCTCAAGCTCTACCTCAACGGCGTCGACATCACGGGCACCACGGGCTCGTCGCCGGTTACGACCTCCGAAACCTTGCAGATAGGCCATTCGGGCGTCTACAGCCAGCCCTTCAATGGCCGCCTCGACGAGGTGCGCCTCTACACCGCCGCCCTCACCGCCGCCCAAATCCAGGCCGACATGGGGAGCACCGCTTCGGCCGTGCCAGCCAGCCTGAAGTTCTATTTGAACTTCGACCAGGGCACGGGCGGCGGCAACAACTCCGGGCTAACCACCCTCTACGACCTGGCCAACGCCTACCCCGGTACGCTCACCAACTTCGCCCTCACCGGCACGACGTCGAACTACGTGGAAAGCTATGCGCTGGTAGTGCCCACGGCCACGGCCGCCAGCAGCGTGGGCAGCACCAGCTTCGTGGCCAACTGGACGGCCCCGGCCACCGGCACCGTGGACAACGGCTACCGGCTGGATGTGTCGACGAGCAGCACCTTTGCCTCGGCCATTGCCGGCTCGCCCTTCACGGTGGGCAGCGGCACCAGCCGGGCCATTACCGGCCTCGCGGCCAGCACCACCTACTACTACCGCGTGCGGGCCGACAAAACCAGCGTGACCGGTCAGGGCGACAACTCCAACGTCATCACGGTGGCCACCTGCGCGGCCCCGGTAGCCACGGCCCAGAACGCCACCCTGACCCTGGACGCGAGCGGCAACGCCACGCTGGCCGCCACGGCCGTGAACAACGGCAGCACGGCCAACTGCGGCCCGGCGGCGGCCGGCGCGTTGAGTGTGGACCGCACCAGCTTCAGCTGCACCGATGTGACGCCCACGGCCGCCAACGCGGCGCTGGCCTTCAATGGCAGCACCCAGTACGTAGAGGGCACCAACGCCAGCCTGCCCCTGGGCAACGCCGCCCGCACTCTCGAAGCCTGGGTGTACCCGACCGTAGCCAACACCAGCGGAGCCGTCTTCAACTACGGCACGCCCAGCACGAACCTGCGCGCGGGCGTGCTCCTCATCAACGGCAAGCTCTACTACGTGGGCGAGAACAACGACCTCTCCGGCAACATTGCCCTGACCGTGAACGCCTGGAACCACGTAGCCGCCACCTACGACGGTAGCACCCTGAAACTCTACGTGAACGGCGTGCTGGACGTGCAGTCCAACCCCGGCGCGTTCAACACCACGGGCACCACCTGGCGCATCGCCCAGCGCTCGGCCCCGCAAACCGGCGAGTTCCTGGCCGGCCGCGTGGACGAGGTGCGGGTGTGGAATAGCGCCCGCACGGCCGCCCAGGTGAAGGCCGCAATGAGCGCCAGCCTGCCCGGCAGCACCGCCGGCCTGGTGGCCTGTTACCGCCTGAACGAGGGCAGCGGCCCCACTGTGGCCGACGCCTCGGCCTCGAACAGCCCCGGCACGCTCTACGGCGCCCCGACCTGGGTGTCGCCCGGCGCACCCGTGACCTACGGCATCCCCGTGACCCTGACCGTGACCGACAACAGCGCGAACACCAGCACGGCCACCGCCATCGTGACGGTGAGCGTGCCGGCCACGCCCACCACCACCTGGAACGGCGGCAGCACCAACTGGACCAGCTGCGCCAACTGGAGCTACGGCAAAGTGCCCGACGCGACCACCAGCGTCGTCATCCCCACCGGCCGGCCCACTTACCCCAGCCTGCCCGCCGGCACCTACCCCGTGCTCGACCTGACCATTGATAACGGCGGCACCCTCACCCAGGCCGCCGGGGCCACGCTGCAAGTAAACGGCAACTTCGCCAACAGCGGCACGGCCACGCTCAGCGGTACCGTCGCCTTCGTGGGCAGCGCCGCCACCCAAACCCTGGGCGGCAGCACCTCCACGCCCTTCACCACGCTGACGGTGAACAAAGCCAGCGGCACCGTGCAGCTGGCCCAGAACCTGACCCTCAACTCAGCCCTGACCCTGACCAGCGGCACGCTCACCACTACGGCCAGCTACCAGGTCAACCTGGGCGGCTCGGCCAGCATCAGCGAGTCCGACGCCAGCTACGTGCTGGGCAAAGTCGTGGTGAACCGCCCGCTGAGCGCCGGCACCACCGAGCCCTTCGCCGGCCTGGGCCTGACCCTGACCCCGGCCGCCGCCTCCACCGCCCCCGGCGCTACGCTGGTCACGCGCAGCACCGGCACGGCCATCGCCGGGGCCGGCACCAGCCAGAGCATCCTGCGCAGCTTCAACATCGTGCCCACCGTGAACACCGGCCTGAACGTGACGATGAACTTCGCCTACCTCGACCACGAGCGCAACGGCATCGCGGTGGCCAGCCTGGCCCTGTTCAAGTCGGTGAGCGGGGGCACGCCCTGGATTCCGCAGCGCGGCACCACGGCGGCCGGCAACGTGCTCACCAAAACCGGCATCAGCGACTTCTCCGTCTGGACCCTGGGCAACAGCGCCAACCCGCTGCCCGTCGAGCTGGTCGCCTTCACGGCCACGGCCGAGGGGCCGGCCGCCGTGCGCCTGAACTGGGCCACGGCCTCGGAGAAGAACAGCGACCGGTTTGCAGTGGAGCGCAGCGGCGACGGCACCAGTTTCGCGCCCATCGGCACGGTGGCAGCGGCCGGCAGCAGCAGCGGCGGCTCGGCTTACCTGCTGCTCGACGGCCACCTGCCCGCCGGCGCGGCCCTGCTCTACTACCGCCTCAAGCAGGTGGACCGGGACGGCACCTTTGCCTACTCGCCGGTGCGTAGTGTGGCGCTGGGCGGCAAGGCCACCGACACCGGGCTGGCCCTGTTTCCCAACCCGGCCCACGGCGGCGCGGCTACGCTCACCGGGGCAGTGCCTGGCACGGTGGTCACGGTGTTCGATGCGCTGGGTCGCCGCGTGACCTCGGCTCCGGCCGATGCCGCCGGCACGGCGGCGCTGGTGCTGCCGGCCGGGCAGGCAACGGGCGTGTATGTGGTGCGCGTGGGCAGTAAAGCCCTGCGCCTCACGGTGGAGTAAGCTGCCCAATAGCGTTATGCAGCCCCCGTGCCACCCGGCGCGGGGGCTGCTGGCTGCGGAGCCCACCCCCGCGCCCTCGCATCAAGCTGCGATACCGCTGCCGCAGCGGTGGCAGTACCTTTGCGGCGACGGTTGTTTTCTCTTTTTAATCCATCGGAAGCCGGTGCAATGCACGCGGGCTCCGACTTTACTTCCGGCGGTACTCCCGCTGCTTCTATGCGACACTTTTTCTCGCTGGCCCGGTGGGGCACGCAAGCCCGCTGCTTATTGTCGGGGGCACTTTTGGCCCTGCTACCGCTGGTGGCCTCGGCCCAAAGGGTGGCTGCCGGGGCCGGCTTCTCCTTCAGCATTCACGCCGATGGCAGCCTGTGGGGCAGCGGCTACAACCAGAACGGGCAGGTGGGCGACGGCACCGGCGTGCAGCGCGCCCTGCCCGTGCACCTGGGCAGCAGCACCTGGGTGAGCGTGGCCTCGGGTTCGTACTTCACCGAGGCCATTCGCAGCGACGGCACGCTCTGGGCCTGGGGCCGCAACGACCGGGGCGAGCTCGGCGACGGCAGCGGCTTCAACCGCAACGCCCCCGTGCAGGTGGGCACCGACACCAACTGGCGCAGCATCGCGGTGGGCAATACCCACACCCTGGCCATTAAAACCGACGGCACCCTCTGGGCCTGGGGCCGCAATGACTTCGGCCAGCTTGGCAACGGGGGCACTACCGGTACCGGCGTGCCCACCCCCATGCAGGTAGGCACCGATACCGACTGGCAGAGCGCTGCCGCCGGCGTGTACCACAGCCTGGCCCTAAAAAGCAACGGCACCCTCTGGGCCTGGGGCTTCAACGGCGACAGCCAGCTGGGCGATGGCACCACCACCCAGCGCCTCGTACCCACCCGGATTGGCGCGGGCACCGTCTGGCAAAGCGTGGCGGCCAGCCCCTTTGCCCTGCACGGCGTGGCCATTGCCGCCAACGGCACGCTCTGGGCCTGGGGCCGCAACGTGAACAACCAGCTGGGCGACGGCACCACTACCGTGCGCCGCAGCCCTACCCAGATTGGCACGGCCACCACCTGGCGGCAGGCCAGCGCCGGCCCCAACTACACCGTGGCCCTGCAAGCCGATGGCACCCTCTGGGGCTGGGGCAACAACGACTACGGCCAGCTGGGCGACGGCAGCACGACCAACCAGGCCACGCCCACCCAGATGGGCACCGCCACCAGCTGGCAGGAAATTGTGACCGGCAGCAACCACACCGTGGCCCGCCGCACCGATAACTCCATCCTGGCCTGGGGCCTGAACGCCAACGGGCAGGTAGGCAGCGCGGCGGCCCCCAACCCGCTGGTGCTGGCTCCCACCCAGGTGGGCACCGCCACCGACTGGACCAGCGTAGCCGCCGGCCTCGATTTCAGCCTGGGCACCAAGGCCGCCGCCGAGCTGTGGGGCTGGGGCACCAACATCACCGGCGAGCTGGGCACGGGCAGCGCCCTGAAAGCCGTGCTGGCCCCCGTGCACGCCGGCACCGATGCCTGGCAGCAACTCAGCGCCGGCTACCGCCACGGCCTGGGCATCCGCCCCGATGGCACCCTCTGGGCCTGGGGCCACAACGGCAACGCCCAACTCGGCCAAGGCACGCAGTACAACAACCCGCCGGTGCCCACGCCGGTGCAGGTGGGCGGCACCACCTCGACCTGGCTGAGCGCGGCGGCTGGCTCCGACTTCTCGGTGGCCGTGCGGGCCGACGGTACCCTCTGGGCCTGGGGCCTGAACAGCTCGGGCCAGCTCGGCGACGGCAGCACTACCCTGCGCAACGCCCCCGTGCAGGTGGGCAGCGCCACCACCTGGCAGCGCGTGAGCGCCGGCAACAGCTTCGCGGTGGCCCTGCAAACCGACGGCAGCCTCTGGGCCTGGGGCACCAACGGCAACGGCCAGCTCGGCCAGGGCAACACCACGGCCCAGCTCACGCCTCAACAAGTAAGCATCGGTACCACCTGGCAAAGCGTGGCCGCCGGCGGGGCCTTCGTGCTGGCCCTGAAACCCGACGGCAGCCTCTGGGCCTGGGGCGATAACGGCAGCGGCCAGCTCGGCGACGGCACCACCACCGCGCGCCTCAGCCCTGTGCAGATTGGCACGGCCACCTGGCAGACGGTAGCCGCCGGGGCCAACTACAGCCTGGCCCTGCGCCCCGATGGCAGCCTCTGGACCGCCGGAGCCAACGCCATCGGCCAGCTCGGCGACGGCAGCACCACCAACCGCAACACCTTCGCCCGCGTGGGCACTGCTACCTGGCAGCGGGTAGCCACGGGCGCGCTGGCCACCCACGCTCAGGCCGTGCAAACCGACGGCACTCTCTGGGGCTGGGGCAACAACGGCGCGGGCCAAACCGGCTTGCCCTTCACAGCCCCCGCGCCGGTCATCGTTTTCCAACAACCCCTGCCCGTGGAGCTCACGGCCTTCACCGCTACCACCGACGGCCCGGCCGCCGTACGCCTGGCCTGGGCCACGGCCTCGGAGAAGAATAGCCAGACGTTTGAACTTGAGCGTAGCAGCGATGGCCGCGAATTTGCCCGCCTGGCCACAGTCGCGGCCGCCGGCAGCAGCAGCAGCGCCCGCCGCTACGGCCTGGTGGATGCGAAGCTGCCCGCCGGTGCGGCCCTGCTCTACTACCGCCTCAAGCAGGTAGATACGGATGGCAGCTTCAGCTACTCGCCCGTGCGGAGTGTGGCGCTCGGTGGCAAGGCTTCGGCCGAAGCCGACCTGGCCCTGTTCCCCAATCCCAGCTACGGCGCGGCTACCCTCACGGGCGCACTGCCCGGTACGGTCGTGACGGTGTATGACGCGCTGGGTCGCCGCGTAACCTCGGCTTCGGCCGACGCGGCGGGCACGGCGGCGCTGGTGCTGCCGGCCGGGCTGCCGGCGGGCGTATACGTGGTGCGGGCCGGGGCCCAGGCTGTCTGGTGGACGGTGGAGTAGGCCGAAATGCCTCGTTGTGACAAGCCCCCGGCCGTGCCGGCCGGGGGCTTTTTCGTGGGTGGCGGGCCGGTCCCGGGGTGGGCGGCGGACCACTCCGCCGCAAATAAGTTCCCGTGAAAGCCAGGTAGTTAACAAAGCTGTCCATACT
>JALYUI010000256.1 GCA_030853845.1 Bacteroidota bacterium
TCTCTACCGCTTCTTCTGAACCGTTGCAACGAAGCGGTAGAGATGCTTCGACAAGCTCAGCATGACGTTCAGGAGCTTTCCTCAAAATCCCCAAAAAAACTATAAACAACCCTTTCCTCATGCAAACCGAAACCCTGTTAGAAGCTCCCGCCGTCTCGCCGCTCGACCCGGAAACGCTCCGCCGCATCGACGCTTACTGGCGGGCCGCCAACTACCTCTCGGTGGGCCAGATATACCTACTCGACAACCCGCTGCTGCGCGAGCCACTGACGCTGGCGCACATCAAAAAGATGCTGCTGGGGCACTGGGGCACCACGCCGGGCCAGAACTTCATCTACACCCACCTCAACCGCGTCATCAAAGCCCACGACCTGAATATGATTTACCTGTCGGGGCCGGGGCACGGCGGGCCGGCGGTGGTGGCCAGCACCTACCTGGAAGGCACTTACAGCGAGGTGTATCCGAACATCAGCCAGGATGAGGAAGGGTTGCGGCGGCTGTTCACGCAGTTCTCGTTTCCGGGCGGCATTTCGAGCCACGCGGGGCCGCAAACGCCGGGCTCGCTGCACGAGGGCGGCGAGCTGGGCTACTCGCTGAGCCACGCTTTCGGGGCCGTGTTTGATAACCCGGAATTGATTGTGGCCTGCGTAGTTGGCGACGGCGAGGCCGAAACCGGCCCGCTGGCCACCGCCTGGCATTCCAATAAGTTCCTCAACCCGACCCGCGACGGCGCGGTGCTGCCCATCCTGCACCTCAACGGCTACAAGATTTCCAACCCCACCATCCTGGCCCGCATCACCCATGAGGAGCTGGACCAACTGTTGCGCGGCTACGGCTGGACGCCCTACTACGTGGAAGGCCACGAGCCCGCGCTGATGCACCAGGCCATGGCGGCGGCCCTCGACGAGGCCGTGGCCGACATCCTGGCCATCCAGGAGCATGCCCGCGAAACCGGCGACCTCACCCGCCCCCGCTGGCCCATGCTGGTGCTGCGCTCGCCGAAGGGCTGGACCGGCCCGAAAGAGGTGGATGGCCAAGCCAACGAAGGCACGTTCCGCGCCCACCAGGTGCCGTTGGCCGTGTCGGCCAGCGCGCCGCCCGAGCACCTGGCCCAGCTGGAAAGCTGGCTGCGCAGCTACCGGCCCGAGGAGCTGTTCGATGCCGAGGGCCGGCTGCGGCCGGAGCTGGCCGAGCTGGCCCCCACCGGCGACCGGCGCATGGGCGCGAACCCCAATGCCAACGGCGGCCAGCTGCTGCGCGATTTGCACCTGCCCGATTTCTGCGACTACGCCGTGGCCATGCCCGCGCCGGGCCAGGTAGAAGCCAGCGACACGTTCACCGTGGGCCAGTTCCTGCGCGATGTGCTGCGTCGAAACGCGGAGCCGCGCAACTTCCGCATCTTTGGGCCCGATGAGACGCTCTCCAACCGCCTGGAAGCGGTATTTGAAGCCACCGACCGGCAGTGGAATGCCGCCGTGGAAGTCAACGACGAGTTTCTGGCCCCGGATGGCGGTGTGCTCGAAATGCTGAGCGAGCACCAGTGCCAGGGCTGGCTGGAGGGCTACCTGCTCACGGGCCGGCACGGGCTGTTCAACAGCTACGAGGCCTTCGTGCACATCGTGGATTCGATGTTCAACCAGCACGCCAAGTGGCTGAAGCTGACGCTGGAAATCCCGTGGCGGCGCAAGCTGGCCTCGTTGAATTACCTGCTCACGAGCACCGTGTGGCGGCAGGACCACAACGGCTTCACGCACCAGGACCCCGGTTTTATCGACCACGTTATCAACAAGAAGGCCAGCATCGTGCGCGTGTATTTGCCGCCCGATGCCAACTGCCTGCTTTCGGTGATGGACCACTGTCTGCGCAGCCGCCATTACGTCAACGTCATCGTGGCCGGCAAGCACCCGGCTCCGCAGTGGCTGGACATCGACGCGGCCCAGAAGCACTGCACCGAGGGCATCGGCCTCTGGCCCTGGGCCAGCACCGACCAGGGCCAGGAGCCCGACGCCGTGCTGGCCTGTTGCGGCGACGTGCCCACGCTGGAAACCCTGGCCGCCGCCAGCATCCTGCGCGAGCACCTGACGGAGCTGAAAATCCGGGTCGTGAACGTGGTGGATTTGCTCAAGCTCCAGCAAAGCACCGAGCACTCCCACGGCCTTAGCGATGCCGACTACGACGCCCTATTTACGCGCGACAAGCCAGTTATTTTTGCTTTCCACGGCTACCCCTGGCTGGTGCACCGCCTCACCTACAACCGCGCCAACAACCAGCACCTGCATGTGCGCGGCTACAAGGAGGAAGGCACTATCACCACGGCCTTCGACATGACCGTGCTCAACGAGCTCGACCGGTTCCACCTCGTGCTGGATGTGCTCGACCGCGTGCCCCAACTGGGCAACAAAGGGGCTTATCTGAAGCAGCTGCTTAAGGACAAGCTCGTGGAGCACAAGCTCTACATCACCCGCCACGGCGAGGACATGCCCGAAATCCGAAATTGGAAATGGCTGGCTTAGCCTTCGGTACGCGCTGATTTCAGGCCGTTTTAATTCCCCTAACAATGCTCGCTCCTTGGAGAAACCAGTCTTTTATCTGTCGAAAACTGGTGGCCAGCGCCTTGGTGTTTTTGAGCGGACTGCCAGTGGCTAGCGCCTACAACCTCAAGGGCCACGCGGCCATTGAGCGCCGCGCGTACGAGCTCATCAAGCAGCGACCCGATGGGCTACTCGTGCTGAATGAGCTGCATCAGCAAAAGGTGCTGAAGGAAGACGCGGCGCACCTGGAGCCCCACACGACTTACCCGGACCTTTCCTTCGAGCGGCAGTTTGCCCAGGACCGGCAGGTGTACCACTTCATGGCCCCCAACCGGCCGGTGGTGCGCGCCGCCCGGCTGGCCGCCGACGCGGCCACGCAACAGCGCCAGCTGCTGGTGGAAGGCGTGCCCGACTGCATGGAGATGATGTACCTGTTTTTTCAGGAAACGCTCCGCAACGGGGCCGAAGCCAGCAAGGCCGGCCGGGGCATCTACGTGCTGATGCACGCCGTGGCCGATTCCTACTCGCACGAGCACACCTCCCGCGACCCGGCCACGCAGCAGTTGCTCACGGTGAAAGGCTGGCGGCTGGCGCGCTTTGCCTGGCCCGACGCCGCGCGGGCGCTGGAGCTCCCCTACCCCGGCAGCCACACCGCCACCATGGCCATGGTGCACCGCGTGCGCCACGCCGAAGCCGACCGCAACTGGGCGCTGGCCAACGGTGCGCTCTCGCCCGACGCCGAAGCCGCCGCGGTGGCGCTGGCCGACCTGCTGCTGACCACCTACGCGGCCATGCAGCTGCACGTGAAGCCGCCCACCGACGCGACCGATTCGCTGTTCGCGGGCTTTGTGCAGCGGCATTTCCAGCCCCTGGGCAGCGCGGTGGAAAGCAACCAGTTCGTGTTCCCGGTGGCACTGGGTGGCGGCCGTATTCAGTACCTGTTTCGACGGGAATACAACAACCAGTTCCAGCCCAAGCCCCGCAACCAATCCAAGCAGAAGTACCGGGATTCCAAGCTCGACACCTTCACGTTCGACCGTTTCCCGTTGCGCACCTGGTACGTGGTGGCGCAGGCCGGTGGGCAAAAAGGGCCCGGCGACCGGGGCCTCGGAGCCGAGCTCAACTGGCACTGGACGCCGGGCGGGGCCGATGAGAAAGGCGTGGTGCTGCGTCGCATCCCGCTGGGTTTTGCCGTAACTGCCACCGAGATGCCCCGCTTCCACCGCGTGCTGACGGCCGATACCGGCGAGCCGGTCGCGCTGGCTAGTGCGCTGCAGGTCGAAGTCCTGTTCGCGCCCACGTTGCTCACCATTCCGATGGTGAATGCGGCCCTGCAGGGCCGCATAGGTTTTGGCGCGGTGCCCTTTGCCGGGCAGCGGCGCTGGGCCGTGGTGTCGGGGGCCGATTTGGCGTGGAACGTGGGGCCGGATTTCGGCACGCACTATAGCCACAGCACGCGCCTGGCGCTGGGCTACGAATACGATACGAGCGGACTACCGGCCTTTCACACGCTGAGCTTCAAGCTGGGTTTTAACTCGTGGCAGGGCCGGGTTATCAAGGCCCCACGCCGGTAAGCAGATGAACGAATAAACGAACGTCATGCAGAGCGCAGCGAAGCATCTTTACTGCACAAGTAATCTGATTTACTATTGAAGTAAAGATGCTTCGCTGCGCT